>NZ_JFJV02000196.1:0-17074 GCF_000611145.1 Cupriavidus sp. SK-3
CCGCCCGTACACCACTTTCAACTCTAGCTCATCAAGCCCTCGACGCGCCGTCACTCAGAGTGCGGAGAGCCACTTTTACCTATGCTTCACGTCATGGCATGAGCTCCGCTGCGATGGCGATCAAGAGCGTGCTGGTCCTGCAGCCGTCGTCGCGGCTGCGACGCCTCCCTGCCCCAGAGACTGCACGCACTCGTCCACGCTGAGTTCGTGCAGCGCTTCGCGCGGCAGTGCTTCGTCCGCCGATCGCGACAGCACTTCCAGCGCGGGGGGCTTCAATCGCACCAGCAGCAGACGTCGGCCACTGGCCGCGGCGCCGGCGGCGAACGTGTGCAGTGCCTCAATCGTCGAACCGTCGAGGTCTGGCGACTCCTCGAGACTGAAGATCAACGTATGCACGGCGCCCTGCCCTGCATCGGCCAGATGCCGCACCTGCGCCAGGATGCGCTCGACATTGGCAAAGAATATCGGTGCTTCGGGCCGCACGATCAGCACGCCCGGAAGCGTCTTGGCTTCGGGGTGCGCGGTGACGTCCACGTAGTCGTGGCTGCTGCCAAGGCGTCCCAACTGGCTGACGTTCGGCTCCGAAAAATTGCGCAGCGTGATCAGCAGACTCACCCCGATTCCCGCCAGCAGACCGTCCAGGACACCAAGCAGCAGCACGGCCACGCACGCCGCCACAACCAGTAGCCGGTCCCGCCGCCAAACCCAATAGGGGCGGAACACGCTCAGGCGCAGTGTATGGCTAACCGCGTAGGCCACAATCGCGGCCAGCACCGGCTCGGGGGTCAAAGCTAGTTGCGGCAACAACAGCGCGACGATCACGGCGACGACTACCGCCGCGCACCAGCCAGCCAGGCGCGACCGTGCGCCGGCCGCTTCATTGGCGGAAGTCGCCGAGTAGCCCGCGCCCACGGGCATGCCGTGCAGCAAACCCGAACCCAGATTGGCCAAGCCCAGCGCAATGAGATCCCGATCCGCCGAGGTCTTGTCACCATGCTTGAGCGCGAAACTGCGGATCGAACCATACGACTCCGCATACAAGATCAGGACCAGCGCAAACGCCAGCTCGCCAAGCCGCAGCCACTCCGTGCGAGGCAGGTCAGGGATATCGAACGAGACGTCGGCCAGATCGATCGTGCCGACCTGCCCGATGCCGTAGTGGTGCAGATCCACCCCGTGGGCGAGCACAATGCCGAGCACGATAACGACCAGCGGGCCGGGCACGCTCTTCCAGCGCGACATAGCGAACAGCAACAGCAGCACGACCAGCGCAGCGATCAGCCCGTTCACGTTCCAGACCGATACGTCCTGGATCAACTCGTACGTGAATCGCGGTAGGTCGCCATGGGTCGGATGCACGCCCGCCACGCTCGCCACCTGCTTCAGGATGATGGTGATGGCCAGCCCAAACGTGAAACCCCGCAGCACCGGCTTGGCAATGAATTCGGTAATGCCACCGAGCCGGGCGAGGCCAGCCAGTACAAGAAAGAAGCCACTCAGGATCACCAGTCCAGCGGCCAGCAGCAGGCGTTGTGCCAGATCGCCACCGGCCATCGACACCGTGATGGCGGCCAGCACGGCGGCCGAAGACGATGTTGCCGACACCACGGCGAAGCGGCTGGTCCCCAGCAGGCCGTAGACCACCAGACCGATCAGCAAGCCGATGAGACCCGCCTGCGGCGGAAGATTGGCGATGCCGGCGTATGCCACGGCCTCAGGCAGTAAAAGGCCGGCAATCGAACAGCCGGCGATCACGTCGTGCATCGGATTACCGCCGCGCGCTGTCTGTCGGGTGCGTCGAATCGGTTGTGGTCACGACTCCCCCTATTGTTCTTGTCCTGCAGATACGTAACAGATGGATGGTACCCCCAATGTACCCATTGGGCGTCGGGACCCTGCACCCGGCGATGCCTTGCGGCCCGCCATATGTGCAGATACACCAGCAGGTCCTTCAGGTCCGCATCGGACAGCCTCCTCTCGTCAATCGCAGACATGCGCGAACCGGGCCACCACCGAAGTGACTGCGGGTCGCGGATCGACGCACTCAGCTTGCCATCGCCCAGATTTTCGATCCCGCTGTGCGGCACGTTCAAGTCCGGACCCACGTTGGCGTCGCCCGCCCGGTTCCTCGAATGACACGAGAAACAAACCCGCTGGAAGGTGGGCAATGTGAGATCCCATCACTGAGGCAGCGCCCGGGGGCTTCGCGAGGGCCCCGCTGCCCAATGCCGACAACGCGGCCAGCGATCAATCATCGATGTACGAGCGCATATAGCGATTCCCCAAGCTGGTCAGGACCTCGTAGCCGATAGTTCCGGCGCGCGAGGCAATCTTGTCCACATGTAGAGCATTGTCGGCTAGAGTGATGAGCGTCCCCTCTGCGATCTCATGGGCCGGAACATCGGTCACGTCGAGGGTCACCGTGTCCATGGAAACGTTTCCGACCAGCGGCAGGCAATAGCCCATGAAGCTTGCCACCGCCTTGTTGCTGAGGCTCCGGAAGAACCCGTCGGCATAGCCCACGGCAACCGTCGCGATCCGTGAGCGGCGAGGCGCGGTCCAGGCATGGGAATATCCAACCGCATTTCCGGCCGCTATCCACCGGGTCTGTATCACCTTACCCTCCAGTTTGATGACGGGGCGCAGGGGATTGGGCATCCCGGCGATGGGCGCCACCCCGTAGAGGGCGGCGCCAGGGCGCACGAGATCGAAGTGGTAGTCCCGCCCCAAGAAAATTCCCGAGGAATTGGCGAGGCTCGCTCTCGCTTTGGGCAGTCGGGCAAGCGCCACGCGGAAACGCGCCAGTTGCAAGTCATTAATCGCCTCGGCCTGGTTCTCCGCGCTGACCAGATGGCTCATGATTAGCCTGAGATCAATCCCGCTCAGCATGCCATGGTCGGCAGCCAGCGATTCCAGTTCCTCGCAGCTCAGGCCCAGGCGCGCCATGCCCGTGTCGACCTGGAGGACCGCTGGCAAGTGCCCGCCCCGCTCGCGGGCGAGTTTCCCCCAGGTCTGGACTTGCGCGAGGCTGTTCAGCACCGGAACCACGCCATGGTTCACAAAATCCCGCTCCGAGTCCGGATGGATGCCGTGCAGGACGTAGAGGGCCGCGTCTCCCGGCAGGGCCGGACGCAGCGCGATGGCCTCGTTCAGATGAGCAACGAAGAAATAGCGGCAGCCGGCGCGGTAAAGCGCTGGGGCGACTTTGGCCGCACCAAGGCCGTAGGCGTCGGCCTTGACCACCGCGGCGCATTCGACCGCGCCGACCTTGGCCTTCAGGGTCCGCCAGTTATCGCGAATGGCACCGAGGTCGATTGTCAACATGGCACTGGCGGAAGTCTGTTCGGGATTGGACATGGGATCCTTTTCCGTCGGGTTCGATAAGAAGCGCGGGACGGCTACCGGGGCGCGCGGTGACGCGCCCCGGCGCTCATGCGCGCAGTCTCAGCGCGTTGCGCTGGTTGTGGCCACGCCGACGGAGGGGTTGGCACTTACAGCGAGCCGATAACCGATGCCCAGCAGCGCGAACCAGATCGGCGCAACATACAGGGCCACGCGGGTTTCGGGGTCGAGGGCGAGCAGGCCCGAAACGACCAGCATGAACGCAACCACCAGCCAGTTGGCCAATGGCGCGCACGGCATCTTGAAACTCACTGCCTTGGCGCGGCCTGCGGCCACGGCTTTGCGATAGCCGAGGTGGGCGATCATGATGATCGACCAGGTCCACAGGGCACTCACCAGGGAGATACTGGTGATCCAGACGAAAGCCTCGTCCGGCACCACGTAGTTCAGCACCACGCCGGCGCCCATCAGGATCGCAGAAAAGGTGACGGCAGTGGACGGTACGTGATTGGCATTAATCCGGGCAAAGGCCTGGGGCGCCTGACGAAACTGGGCCAGGGTGTACAGCATGCGACCGGTGCTGAAGATCCCACTGTTGCACGAGGACGCGGCGGCGGTGATGACGACGAAATTGATCACGCTGGCGGCACCGGGAATGCCCATCTTTTCGAACAGGAAGACGAAGGGGCTGACGCCAGGCTTCAGCTCGGTCCAGGGCACCAGGGACATCATCACCAGCAGCGCGCCGATGTAGAAGATCAGGATGCGCCACACCACGCTGTTGGTGGCTTTGGGCAGAACACGCTCCGGATTCTGTGCCTCGCCCGCCGTGACGCCGATTAGTTCCACGCCCTGGAACGCGAACATCACCATCTGCAGCGTGAGCGCGACACCGAGCACGCCGAAGGGCATGAAGCCCTGGTGGGACCATAGGTTCGAAACGCTGGCGGTCGCGCCCAACGGCGTGACGCCGAAGAGCAGGATCGCCGCGCCGATCACGATCATGGCGACAAGCATCACGATCTTGATGAGCGCAAACCAGAACTCCAGTTCACCAAAGACCGCTACTGAGATGCGGTTGACGAAATAGAGCACCACGAGGGTTGAGAGCGCCGGAATCCACTGGGGAATATCAGGAAACCAGTAGTGGACATAGACGGCGACCGCGGTAATTTCGGCCATCCCGATGGTGACCCACATGAACCAATAAGACCACCCCGTGGCGAAGCCGGCGAACGGCCCGATGAACTCCTCTGCGTACGTGGCGAATGAGCCAGCCACCGGCCGGTAGGTCAGCAGTTCGCCGAGGGCACGCATGATGAAGAAGATGATGATGCCGCCGATGGCATAGCTCAGTAGCAGGCTCGGCCCGGCGATGCTGATGGCCCGCCCTGCGCCCAGGAACAGCCCGACGCCGATGGCGCCGCCCAGGGCAATCATCTGGATATGACGGTTCTTCAATCCACGGCGGAGGTCCTGCGCCTCGTGGCGGCGCTCCTCCGCAAGCATATTGTCGATTGTGGACATGCCTCTTGTCTCCTCACGGCTTACGCATACTGCGCTCACCTGTCTCTAATGGATGCTTCGTGACCGCTCCCGTCACAGGTCGACGGGGCGGGAAAGGGCTCAGGCCTGGCTGCGGGCGATCGCGTTGATTTCAACGCCCGCCCCAGTGGGCAGAGCGGCGACCTGGACTGTGGTTCGGGCTGGCCGGTGCGGGCCGAAGCGCCGCGCGAAGACTTCGTTCATGTCGGCGAATTCTTCGAGGTCGATCATGAACACCGTCACCGCAACGACGCCCGCCAGGGAACTGCCAGCTTCCGTCAGGATGGCTTCCAGGTTGTTGAACACCTGCTCGGTCTGCTCCTTGATGCTGCCGCGCACGCCGGCGCCGGTCGCCGTCATTGGAATCTGCCCTGAAGTGAAGATCCAGCCGTCGCTGGCGATGGCCTGGGAATAGGGGCCGATCGCCCGCGGTGCTTCGCGGGTGGAAATGAGTTGCATGCCTGCTGCCTCCTTAACGGTGATGGGATGGTTGAGGAATGTGGGGGTGATCATGCGTAGCGCGCCACGCTCAGATCGTTGACCGCGATCTCGGGAGTCCTGCCGCTGACGAGGTCGGCAATCACCCGGCCAGTGCCCGCCGCCATGGTCCAGCCGAGGGTGCCGTGACCGGTACTGAGATAGAGGTTCGGGCAGGATGTCTTGCCGATGATCGGCGTGCCGTCCGGGGTCATCGGGCGCAGGCCCGTCCAGAATTCCGCTTTCGTGACGTCCCCGCCACGGGGAAAGAGATCGGTCACGACGAACTCGAGTGTCTGGCGACGGGAGGCGGCCAGACTGAGATCGAAGCCTGACAGCTGGGCGGTGCCACCCACGCGGATGCGATCGCCCAGGCGGGTGACAGCGACCTTGTGGGTCTCGTCCATGATCGTGGATTCCGGCGCCATGGCGGCGTCGGCGATCGGTACGGTAATCGAGTAACCCTTGACCGGATAGACGGGAATGTCGATTCCGATGGGTTTTAACAATTCCCGGGAATAACTGCCGAGGGCAAGGATGTATTGATCCGCGCTCAACACCCCCTGGCTGGTGCGCACCCCGCTAACGCGCTTGCCATTCGACTCGATGCCATCGACGGTGGTATTGAAACGGAAGTCAACGCCCAGCCCGGCGGCCATTTCCGCCAGGCGCTGGGTGAACTTGAAGCAGTCGCCAGTTTCGTCGCCGGGCAGCCGCAGCGCGCCAACGAACTTCTCTTTCACGGAGGCCAGCGCGGGCTCATATTTGACGTAGCCCTCGCGGTCGAGAACCTGGAAGGGAATCCCATAGCTTCTGAGAATCTCCACGTCCTTGCCGATCCCGTCTAGCTGCTTCTGGGTGCGGAACAACTGCAGCGTTCCCTGCGCCCGTTCGTCGTAGGCGATGCCGGTTTCCTGGCGCAAGCGGCGCAGGCAGTCGCGGCTGTACTCGGCCAGGCGAACCATGCGGCTCTTGTTGAGCTGATAGCGGCTCTCGGTGCAGTTGCGTAGCATCGAGAAGCACCACTGCCACATGGCCGGATCGAGCATGGGCTTGATGACCAAGGGGCTGTGCTGCATGAGCAGCCATTTGATCGCCTTGACCGGCACCCCTGGCGCGGCCCAGGGCGCGGAATAGCCAGGTGAGACCTCCCCTGCATTGGCGTAGCTCGTTTCGAGGGCCGGCCCGGCTTGGCGATCGACCACCGTGACCTGGTGGCCATCCCGGGCGAGGAAATAGGCCATCGTGGTTCCGATAACACCGCTGCCCATGATTAGGATGTGCATGGCACTGCTCCCTGGATTGATTCAAGTTTCCAGGACGATACGCAATCCCTGTGCCATCAATAAAATTTCCTTTTAAATCAATAGCATATAGCAATTTCTTGGCGGACCGGCTCGGGAATTGTATGGATTTCAATACGAAGGAATACTTGGAGTCGCTAGAATCAGAACGAAAAACCTTTAAAAACAGTAGCTTGTGTAGTATGTATCGAATACAGTACGCTGTACGTGAACCAATACAGTCTAACCATGCGTATTGACGTCCTGTTTGCCGACCGGGTTGGCATTGCCCAGGAAATCCTCGCCAAGCTCGCCGAGCGTTCCCTCAATGTCACGGCGGTGGAGGTGGATCCACCCCACATCTTCATCGAGGCTCCGACGCTTGATGAGGCGAGTTTCAAGCGGCTTCGGGACAGTCTGCTGGCGGTATCGGACGTCCGGTCGGTCGGCGCAGTGGCCATGCTGCCGGGGGCTCGGCGCCGGCTCTATCTGGAGGCGCTCCTGGCCTCCCAGGCCGATCCCGTCTTCGCCGTGGATGCCGAGGGGCGCGTGGTCGTGGCCAATGGGGCTGCCATCAATGCGAGCGGGATGAGCGAGAGCGAATTGCTCAAGACGACCATGCAGGATCTCATAGGCGATCCTCAACTCCTCGCCGCTCTGGTCAGTGGCGGCTATCACCTGCCGGCTCGGGAAGTGGAGATCGGTAGGGTCCCATACATGCTGGAGACCATGCCCCTGTATGAGGCCGACGGTCGCGTCGCGGGTGCCGTGCTGACCCTCCATGCTGCGAGCCGCATCGGCGAACGCATGAGCGCCCTTGTCAACTATGAGGCCGGGGGCTTCGAAAACATCGTCGGCAGCTCGCCGGAAATCGAGCAGCTCAAGCAGCGAGCCACGCGCATGGCCATAGTGGATGCCCCTCTGCTGATCACCGGCGAAACTGGCACCGGGAAGGAACTCCTTGCCCACGCTTGCCACGCTGGGAGCAATCGCAAGATGCAGCCCTTTTTCGCCCTCAACTGCGCCGCCTTACCCGAGAATCTCGCCGAGAGCGAACTCTTTGGCTACGCCGCCGGAGCCTTCACCGGCGCCTTGAAGGGGGGCAAGCCCGGGCTGCTGGAACTCGCCAACAGCGGAACGGTGTTTCTCGACGAGGTTGGGGAAATGTCACCCTATTTACAGGCCAAGCTCCTGCGCTTTCTCAACGACGGCAGCTTCCGCCGCGTGGGTGGCGACCGGGAAGTGAAAGCCGATGTGCGCATCATCAGCGCCACCCACCGCTCCCTGGATGCCATGGTGACCAGTGGCCACTTTCGCCAGGACCTGATGTTTCGCCTGAATGTCCTGACGCTACATATGCCAGCGCTGCGCGAACGCCCAGGGGACATCCTACCTTTGGCTAACTTGTTTCTTGCCCGCGCAGCCGCCCAAACGAACCGGCCAACTTTGCGCCTCTCCCAGACGGCTTGCGCCGCCCTGCTGGCAAATCCCTGGGTCGGCAACGTACGAGAGCTGCAGAACGTGATCTTCCGCGCGGTGACCATGGCTGACCGGACTATCATCAACGCCGAAGATCTGGAGCTTGCTCGCGCCGCACGCCCGGCCGCCCAAAATTCGGTCGGGGAGGTCTCGACCTTGGACGCGGCTCTGGCCGATTACGAAAAGCAGTTGCTAGAGCGCCTCTATCGGGACTTCCCATCCAGCCGCCGCCTAGCCAAGCGGCTGGGTGCCTCCCACTCAGCCATCGCCACTCGCTTGCGGCGCTACGGCATCGGCTAGCTTGGCCGGAACTGGGCAGGCCATTGCAGTTGTCACCCCTCTCCAAATAGCAGGATCGGGAACAACGCGATTCAAATACCTTGAGCAGATTGGCCGGGGAATGCGCGTGTTGATCGACAAGCGTCGATGGTGCTTCTGGCAAGCTAACTGCGGCGTGCTGACGTCCGATCGAAATGAAGCGGGCATGCAGGCGCACCTGTCGGTTCTGAGCGACGCGGTGACCGTGCGCGTCAACACGGTGGAAAAGAAGCCGCGCCGCAACAGAACCGCACTACGAAGCCGAAACGGTATACTTCATCGCCAACGCCGACGGGGCTGGCGGCGTTGGCGATGATGCACAGGAGCGCAGGGCGATTCAATGTATCGGCGGGATGATTCCGACTTTCTCCGCCAGCATTCGCTCATATACGCCGAAGTGCAGGTCCACCTCGGCCTGGCTGACTACCGTGACCTCCATGCTGATCCGATCGGGCTTCAGGCCAAACATGGTGGCCAGTGCCACCTCAAGCTGCGGGGCGGCGCCTTTGTCATTCGGAAACGTCGTGCCAATACTAATCGTATAGGCGCTTTCACCGACCGCCGTGACCTCGAGCAGGCGTGCAGCGGCGCTCAGGTTGTGCTCAATGGCGATCCGCGCAACCTCCGCCACGCTGCGCGTCTTTTCGGTGGGGAAGCCACGCACGCATCGCAGGCACACGCGATGCTTGCCCAGCGTGATCCAGTCGGAATCGAATTCCATGAAGAATCTCCCTATGCGATAGTCGTCCAGGAAAGCGTCAATGGATGTGGATCTTGCGGACAGACGGCGCCGGCGTACCGGTCTTAGGCAAGCGCAGCGTCAGAACGCCTTGTGTGAATCCGGCGTCGACGTTGTCCAGGTCGAGTCCGTCCGGCAACGGAATGCTGCGCATGAAGGCGCCATACGCGCGCTCCAGCCGATAGCATCCGCTTTCGTCGGTCTGGACATCCTGCTTCTTTGCGCCCCGCAGCACCAGCGCGCCATCCTCAATGCTGACCTGCACCTCCTCGCGCTTCATGCCCGGCAATTCGGCAGTGATCCGCAGCGCCGCGCCGTCGTCGACGACGTCGATCCGTGGCTGGAAGCGTGACGAGCTGAAGTCGCCAAACCACCGGTCGAAGCCACTGAAGTTGGCGAAGGGCTCATGCAGGAAGTCGCCCATGGCTCGCCACGGGTCACCAGAGAGTATCCGAGAGACGTCCGGCCATTCCGGCAGCCGATGCCGCGGCGGGACGGCGCCGGAAGATTCATTCGCGGTGGGCTTGTCGTCCGTTGTCTTCCGCAGGAATTTGAAGGGGTTCCACTTCAGTTCCGTTTTCATGTCACGCTCCCGATTGTCGATGGCAATCGTTGAAGCGGCAGGCGTCATACGCCATGCCGGCGTACGGCGCCTGACGCGGGCGCCCTTGGCGGGCGCCGTTCTCTCCAAAAGGTCCTACGCTACGTTGATGGCAATGCGCCGCGGACGCGCTTCCTCGCGGCGCGGGATGGTCAGCTTCAGCACGCCATCCTGCAACTGTGCGCCGATCTGCGTTGAGTCCAGATCCGGACTCAACGAGAACGCGCGCGCAAAGTGCGGCCGGTGGATCTCCGCGTGCTGTACGCGCAGTCCGGACGGTGTCGGCACGACGGCTTCCGCCTCGATGTGCAGGTTGCCGTCGTGGACGCTCACCTGCAGCTTGTCGCGGGTCACGCCCGGCAGGTCGGCCCAGAGCGTGACACCGCTGCTATCCTCGACGATGTCCACTGCCGGTAGCAGCGTGACGGTCGGCGCCGCCTTGTCCTGTTGGCGTTGCGCCATGGCGCTCTGGCTGCGTTCGACGACTTGGGTCGTATCGGTCATGGCAATCTCCCTTGTGCTATTGGATAGTGATCGCGCGCGGCTTCGAGGCCTCGCGTTTGCCCACGCTGATCGACAGGCAGCCGTTGGCATAGTGCGCCTGTACCTTGTCGGGGTCGGCGCCCTCCGGGAGCTCGATCACCCGCCGGAAGGTGCCGACGAAACGCTCCTGCGCATAGCGCCGGGCTTCCGACGTGTCATTCGGACAGACGGACTGCCGCTCGCCGCTGATTGTCAGGAGACCTTTGTCGATCGAGACTTCTAGGTTTTCCTGCCTCACCCCGGGCGCAAACGCGACGATCTCGATGGAGTCATCCGTCGCCCCGATGTTGATCGCTGGAAATGCGCCGAAGCGTCCAGAGCGGATGCTGGAAGGGAAGCCGCCGAACAGGGCCGTCATCTGCTTTTGCAGACGATCGAGGCACTGAACAGGTCGGTTCCGAAGAATGCGTCACTCATGGTTGTATCCTCCTTCGATGCAGCAAGGAAGGGGATGGGCGACACGCGCTCCGATTCACCTGCCTGGCTGCCGGCAAACAAAAAGAAACACGCAGCGCGGCGACGCGACTGCCTGAGCAAAAATAAAATAGTAACGGGTTCGTGTTATTTCAAGTGTCACAAAAAGCACTTGCACACAGGCTCCGCGAGGCTCCATCATCGCCCCCGTTCACACCATTGCACCGCACAGCCGCGGTCATTCGGGCGCGGCGACTTCGAGCGTGCCCCCCAATTCGGTGAGAGCCTCCTCGACATGCATTCATTTTCAATGCTGTCTTTCTTGGCAAGGACGATCTTCGAAGCCGTGGAACTGTCTTGCGAATAGAAGTGCGGCCTGTCGAAGAAAAGACGTTCAACCCACCACGCCTCTGATGGCCTTATCTTACTGCTGTGCGAATGCGAGAGTCTTGGCGTCCGCCTCAGGAGCCCAACCACCGCCCAGCGCTTTATTTGAGGCGATGGCAGCGCGTGCCGTGGCTGCCATCGCCAGGATTCGCGCGTCCTGAATCAGTTGAAGTCGTGTGTCGGGATCGAGGACGTCAAGCTGGATTTCCCTGCCATTTCGGTGAGCAGTCAACGTCGATGCACGGGATTGCACCAATGAAGCCTTGCCTGACTTCAGCACTTGCTGCTGCTGATCAAATTTGGCGAGGGTCGTAAAAGCATTCTCGACATCAGCACTCGCTTGCAACACGGTCTGTCGATAGGCCGCCAATGCCTCAGCGTTGCGTCCGCGAGCCGCTTGACTTCGGCATCGACACGCCCGAAATCGAACAGTCGGCCCCAGTCGCCTGGCAGCGTGCGCCAGGCGTTGGTCATTTAAGCTCGAGAATTTGAGTAGTTTCACGAACGTGAAACTACATGGCCGGCCGAAACGATCTACTCCACCGGCCGTTCGGATGAAAACCTGATGGATTCAAGGTGCACTCTCATCTGCCTACCCTGTCCTAAGGCGACCCGTCCCCTTCGGCTAACGCGGTGGTCCGCCCTATGCGACCAATCCTGTCGTCGGGGGGGCGTCGCAGCGAAGACGGCTAAAGTCAGGAGAATACCCCTCTCAGTGTTTCCCCGAGATTGTATTGACATTCATTTCGCTGAATAATCGCGCCCTCAGCCACCATCACGCACGATGCAGAAAGGGGTTGTTTTCGAACAACTGGCAAAGCAGGCGAAGGCCGCGCCACCGGCCAAGACGCGTCGTGCATCCCCGAAGGTTTCGGCCCGCCCTGCGAAACCCGTTAAGCCTTTCGATCCGGTACTGCAAGCCATCGCGAAGCTGCAAAAACGCTTCCCGCCAACCTTTCCGAAGAATCCTGCGCCCAAGGTGCCGCTCAAGATCGGCATCTTCGAGGACCTTGTTCAGCACGCGCAGGAACTTGGCCTGACGGAGCCAGCATTGCGCGATGCAATCCGGACCTGGTGCCGCGGCACCTGCTACTGGGCCTGTCTGGTGGAAGGCGCACCGCGCGTGGATCTGGCGGGTCAGGAGGCGGGACACGTGGCCCAGGCCGACGCGAAGCGGGCGCAGGGACTGCAAGCCCAACGTGTGGCGCGCGCATTATCTCGCCCCGAAACCGCGTCGAAACCCAGCTGAACTGGGATAGGCGCCCGCCTCGTCGGCGCGGACGTCGGGCGACCACAGATTCCAGGGCTGCGTACACAAGCGTCGGCACGATGACGAACACACGCGAGCCCGCCCGGGTTCAACGCAAGGCCGTCGCCGACTACAGCGTCGTGGATGGTGACCGGCAGCAGATGCCGGGACTCTGCAGGATCGGAGGAATGCCAAGCGCGAGCTCTCCCCATATTTCTGCCAAGCCCTCATTAATTTTGAGCCGGGATCAAAATGCTTGCGATGAATTGCGTTTTAGCCCCGGGCAGCCTAGTAATCCTCGTCATCTGTTGAAGATCGTCATTCGTGTGAGCCGCGCTCATCATTCTTGCGAGCGTAGCTTTTCAGTGAGAAACAACGTTCCTGAGGTGCGTTTCGCCCGCTGCTTTTCTTGGCCAGTTCGACGTAGTCTCACGAATGCTGAGCATCCATAGCCCTGACGTTGCCTTTCAGCAACCGTCGAAAAGCGTACTTAAGGACAAAATGCGCATAGAAATCAGAGCGTTTTGGTCATGTGATTGGTCTTACGCATGGTGAGCATCGCTCGCACGATCTCTGTACCTCAACAGCACTCGTGGGGGGCGCACAAGCCTTCACTGCTCGCGTTCGGCTCGCCGTTGAGCGTGCCCAGCGTACGTGCTGTGCCGTACGCTTCCAACTTTCTCGTGGTTCGATAGCAACGAGACGCAAGCAAGCTTGGCCGCGTCGAAGCCCAAGGCGTAGACCACGACCCGCGCATCTTGACCGCTCGGCTAGGGCCACGCGCAGTCCTCGAATGTCCCCTGAGCCGGGGGATGCCAACTGGGGAGGAAGTAGCGATGGCCCTGTGCCGGCCATTGATACCATAGAGGAGAAGGCATTTAATCGTATAGACGAAGGCCGGACGGGAAGAGAGCGATATGCACTGCACCAACTGCGGTTCCGAAAGCCCCGCTGGAGCCAGATTCTGCAAGGATTGCGGTGCGAGGCTTTCCCGGCACTGCCCGAAATGTGGTCATGAATCGGGTTCCGCCGACAAGTTTTGTATCGAATGCGGCGCGTCCCTGGCCTTCTTCTCCGAGCTGCCGCCCGGCGGCGCCCAGCCGACGGCTCCCGCCCCCATAGAGTACACGCCACGCCACCTGGCCGAGCGCATTCTGGCCGAACAGGCTGCCATGGAAGCCAGGGGAGCACCATCTGGTGAACGCAAGACCATCACTGCGCTGTTTGCCGACATGGCCGGCTCCACGGCGCTGATCCACGATCTGGACCCGGAAGAGGCACGTCGCCTGATCGATCCCGTCGTGGCCCTGATGATGGAGGCCGTGCACCACTATGAGGGCTATGTGGCCAAGTCCCTGGGCGACGGCATACTGGCCCTGTTCGGCGCGCCCATCGCCCATGAAGATCATCCCCGGCGAGCACTGTATGCGGCACTGCGGATGCAGGAAGCCATGCGCCGTCACAGTGACCGCATCCGTCTCGAACAAGGCATACCGCTTCAGATTCGGGTGGGGATCCACACCGGAGAGGTGGTGGTGCGTTCCATCCGAAGGGACGACCTGCACACGGACTACGATCCGGTAGGGCACACGATCAACATCGCCTCACGGATGGAGAGCATCGCCACACCGTCGTCCATTCTCGTGAGCGAGGCGACCTGCAAGCTGACCGAGGGATATTTCGACTTCAAAGCCCTGGGGGCGACCCAGGTGAAAGGCATTCCGGAGCCTCTTGCCGTCTATGAGGTGTTGCGCCTCGGGTTGTTGCGCACACGCCTGCAAGTGGCTCAGCGTCGCGGCCTGGCACGGTTCGTTGGACGCGAGGGCGAACTGGAGCAATTGCATGGTGCATTGGATCGCGCCAAGGCAGGCCTCGGACAGATTGTCGGGGTGGTTGGCGACGCCGGGGTCGGAAAATCTCGGTTGTTCCACGAATTCAAGGTGCTGTCGCAACGAGGCTGCATGGTGCTGGAGACCTTCTCGGTCTCGCACGGCAAGTCCTTTGCCTTTCTGCCATTGATCGAGCTGGTGAAGAACTATTTTCAGATCGAGGCGCACGACGATGAACGGAGGTGCCGGGAGAAGGTCGCAGGCAGGGTGCTGATGCTGGACCGTACACTGGAAGACCTGCTGCCTTACCTGCTCTACTTGCTGGGCATCAACGAGCCTGGTTCGGCATTACCGAACATGGACCCTCGGATCCGGCGCCAGCGCACGTTCGAAGCGATCACGCGCCTGCTGGTACGCGAGAGCCGCAACCAGCCGCTCGAACTGCTGTTCGAGGACCTGCAATGGCTGGACAGCGAAACAGAGGCCTTCCTGGATGTCCTCGTCGACCACCTGCGAGACGCCAGGATTCTGCTCATGCTGAACTATCGGCCCGAGTATCAGCATGACTTGAGCCACAAGAGCGGCTACACCCAGTTGCGGCTGGATCCATTGGGCCAGGTAGAGGCTCAGGAACTGCTCACGGCCCTGCTTGGAGATGAACCCTCGCTCACGCCTCTCAAGACACTTATCCAGGACAAGACTGAGGGCAATCCCTTTTTCATGGAGGAAGTGGTGCAGACCTTGTCCGAGGAGAAGGCACTCCTCGGCGAGCCTGGCCATTACCGCATTGAGAAGACCCCAACTGCGCTACATATCCCGACCACGGTACAGGGCGTACTGGCTGCCCGCATCGATCGGCTGCCCCGTGCCGAGAAAGACTTGTTGCAGAGCCTTGCCGTGATCGGGAAGGAGTTCTCCCTGAGTCTGATCCAGCAGGTTGTCGCGCAGCCGGATGACCAACTGCGCCACCTCCTGGCCCATCTGGAAGCTGGCGAGTTCATTTACGAGCGGCCCGCGTTTCCCGACACAGAGTACACGTTCAAGCATGCGCTGACCCAGGAAGTCGCAGGCAACTCCCTGCTGATGGAACAACGCACCGCGCTGCATGAGCGCACGGCCCAGGCAATTGAGACCCTCTTCCAGCATCAGCTGAAAGACTACTACAGCGAACTGGCGCGGCACTATAGCCTTAGCGGCAATGATCCGAAGGCTGTGGAGTACCTTCAGCGCACCGGACAGCAGGCCATCCAGCGCTCAGCCTATCAGGAAGCGATCCGCCATCTGAATGCAGCCCTGGAACTGCTCAAACGCCAGCCCGATACGCCCGACCGCACACGCCAGGAGCTCACTTTGCGACTTGCCATCGGGCCGGCGTTGATTGCTGCCAGAGGATTTGCCTCATCTGAGGTGGAGGCGACTTACAGCCGTGCCTTGGCACTGTGCGGCGAGGTTGGGGAAACACCACAGCTCTTCCCAACGCAGGTGGGATTGCGAACCTATTTCTCTCTGCGAGCAGAACATGGAAAGGCATACAAGCTAGGAAAGCAACTTCTTGGCCTTGCCGAGAGCGCGAAAGACCCGGATTTATTGGGGGAAGCGCATGTCTTGCTTGGAACAACCCTGTATTACTCGGGTAAATTCAGGGCCGCGGATGCCCATTTAATCGATGCGCTGGCAATTTACGGCTCAGAACCGCGCCACCCGCACCCCAACTTTCATGGCGTGGATCCGGAAGTGCGTGCGCTATCCACCTCGGCCCTCGTCCGCTGGACTCTCGGCTATCCTGAGCAGGCCAGCAAGAGAGAGCAGGAGTCTTTTGCGCTGGCCCGCAACCTTTCCCACCCGTTCAGTCTGGCGCATACCTTCTGCCTGGCGGCGGAGTTGCACCAGTTCCGCCGTGATCTCAAACTCACGCAGGAATACGCCGACGCCGCTATCGCGCTCTCGACCGAACAAGGCTTCCCGTTCTGGCTTGCGTGGGCGACCGTCCTTCGCGGTTGGGCACTGACCGAGCAGGGACACCATGAGGAGGGCATCGCGCAGATCCACCAGGGGCTGTCCGCCTATCATGCCACGGGGGCAGCGTTGGGGCACTCTCATTTCCAGGAACTGCTGGCCCAGGCCTATGGACGCACGGGACAGATCGAGTCAGGCCTGAGCGCGCTGGCCGAGGCGGCAGACGCGGTGAAAAGGGCCGGAGAGCACTTTTGCGAAGCAGAGTGGCATCGCATCAAGGGGGAGTTGATATTTCAAGGTTCGAGTCCCCACGATCTCAAGGCTGTGAGTGACGCGGAAGCCGAAGCGTGTTTTCGCAATGCGATCGCGATAGCCCGCCAGCAGAATGCCAGGTCATTTGAATTGCGGGCAACGCTGAGTCTGGCACGGCTCTGGCGGCAACAAGGCAGGACAGAGCCGGTCAATGCCTTGCTGGACGGGATCCAAAGCACATTCACCGAGGGTTTCGACAGCCCGGATATGCAGGATGCCATGGTCGCGCACTGTTGACTGGCGGTAGTTATTGCAGATCGTTATTTCGGCTAATGGCGACCTCAAATTCCGCAAATGTGGGTGCCAGCCAGGATAGATGAAGGAAAAACGCTCTACTCCTGCCGATGCTCGCCAGTGCTTTCAATGGAGATCTCCCTGGCGCGCAGGTCGTGGCGTGACGCGGATCGCCAGAATACCCCTATTTTTCCGATCTTTCGCGAGGTCATACTCATGGCTCTACCGAACCATCACCCTCCCCGTCCGCCCTGCCCGGTCAGCAATAGAATTTCGCCGACACCGGCTCGGCGATATAGCGGTCACCGCTAGCGGAATTAACGTAAGCGTCAGCGGAACCCATCCGTAATGGACTTGACGGCTTCC
>NZ_JFJV02000197.1:0-3199 GCF_000611145.1 Cupriavidus sp. SK-3
ATCCTGCGGTGCAGGACTGGCTGGCCAAGCACTCGCGATTCAACATGCACTTCACGCCCACCTCGGCATCATGACTGAACATGGTCGAGCGGTTCTTTCGCGACATCACGACCGAGCGACTTCGTCGTGGCGTATTCACCAGCGTGCCAGAACTGGTCGACGCCATCAATAAGTACATCGCTCACCACAACACCAACCCCAAGCCATTCATCTGGACCAAGAGCGCCCGCGACATCATGCAAAAGGTCATTCGCGCCAACCGCCGCTTAAGTCAGAATGGAACACTACACTAACCGGCTTAACAGGCTGCTGAAATACCTCCGACAGAAGTCAGCGCCAAGTCTGTGTCCGGCGAACACTTCAGTGTGGACGGCACATTGATCCAGGCTTGGGCTGGCCACAAGAGCTTTGTGCGCAAAGACGGTGAGGACGACGACAACGGCGGCGACTTCAAAGGCCGCAAGCGGAGCAACAAGACCCACGAGTCCAAGACGGATCCCGATGCTCGACTGTTCCGCAAAGGCAATACTGCCAGCGCGCTACGCTACATGGGACACACCCTGAGCGACAACCGTCATGGCCTGGTGGCCGGCGCCATGGTGACAGTTGCAGATGGTTGCGCAGAACGCGAGGCCGCCAAGGTCATGATCAACGATGCTCGGCAGGCCGTTGAGGATCCAAGCACGGTGCTCACGCTCGGTGCAGACAAGGGCTATGACGCAGCGGAGTTCGTCGAAGCGTGCCTGAGGATGAGGGTCATGCCGCACGTGGCTCAAAACACCAACGGGCGACGCTCCGCGGTGCCTGATCCGATTGCCGCCAGCGCAGGCTATGCGATCTCTCAGCAAAAGCGAAAGCTGATCGAGCAAGGCTTCGGCTGGGCCAAGACGGTGGGTGGCATACGTCAAGTGATGGTGCGCGGCCTGAAGAGAGTCGACCAGATGTTTGTGTTGACGATGGCCGCCTACAACCTCGTGCGCATGCGATCGCTGGGACAAATCCGCCTGCAGCAGCGATAAGGGCGCAAAAGCGGGCGGAAACAGGCGTCAGGCGGTCGAAAAGCCGACGAAATTACGCCTGCGTTTCAGGATGTGGAAAAAACGGAGCCGTCGCTACGCGAGCGGGAAAACTCGCTGTTCCGCGGGACGTATTTCAGCAGCCTGTTAAGCCGAAGCCGACAAGCCAGAGCCGACAAGCCAGAAGCCCTAAGCCGGCTCGTTCAACGCCGGTTCCGCGGCGATCTGCTTGAGTATCGCCTCCATTAACCCCGGAAACCGGCTGTCCAGTTCCGCGCGCCGCAACGAATTCTGATGCACGGTGCCGGTCACACGCGTGCGCACCAGGCCGGCCTCACGCAGGATCCGGAAGTGATGCGACACGCTCGACTTCGGGCGGCCGCCGTCGAGCTCGCCGCAGGTAGCCTCGTCGAGCGACGACAGCCGGCGGACGATTTCGAGGCGAACCGGGTCGCTCAGGGCATGGAAGAGCCGTCCGAGCGTGAAGTCCTCAGCGGCAGGATGGTTATAAGTACGCATGCTGCAAATGATAAAGGTTTCTGCGATACTTAGTTATTCGATGTTTATCGAACTATCGTACAAGCAAGTCCAAAGGAGTTTCGCCCGATGTCAGCATTGTTCCAGCCCTACAAGCTCAAAGACGTTTCCTTGCGCAACCGGATTGCCATTCCGCCGATGTGCCAGTACACCGCCGAAGACGGCCTGATCAACGAGTGGCACCGTGTGCACCTGGCCGGTCTGGCGCGCGGCGGCGCCGGGCTGGTGATCGTCGAGGCGACGGCCGTGTCGGCCGAAGGCCGTATCACGCCGGGCTGCGCCGGTATCTGGACCGACGAGCAGGCGCAGGCTTTTGCGCCGGTCGTCGCGTCGATCAAGGCGGCCGGCTCGGTGCCGGGCATCCAGATCGGCCACGCGGGCCGAAAAGCGAGCGCCAACCGTCCGTGGGAAGGCGACGATCACATCGCCGACGGCGACAGCCGCGGCTGGCAAACCATCGCACCGTCGGCGATCGCGTTCGGCGGCCATCTGCCCAAGGTGCCGAAAGCCATGACGCTCGACGATATCGCGCGCGTTCGCGAAGATTTCGTCGCCGCCGCGAAGCGAGCGCGCGACGCGGGCTTCGAATGGCTCGAACTGCACTTTGCGCACGGCTATCTCGGCCAGAGCTTCTTCTCCAGCCACTCGAATCAGCGCGACGATACGTACGGCGGGAGTCTCGAGAACCGCAGCCGCTTCCTGCTGGAAACGCTGGCGGCGGTGCGCAAGGTGTGGCCGGAGCCCCTGCCGTTGACGGCGCGCTTCGGCGTGATCGAGTACGATGGTCGTGACGAGGAAACGCTCGCTGAGTCGATCGAACTCGCGAAGAATTTCAAGCGCGAGGGACTGGACATGCTGAGCGTCAGCGTGGGCTTTTCCACGCCGACCGCGGCGATTCCGTGGGCGCCGGCGTTTCTCGCGCCGATCGCCGAACGCGTGCGCCGCGAGGCCGGTATTCCCGTTTCGTCGGCATGGGGCATCGATACGCCGGAACTGGCGGACCGTTCGGTGAAGAACGGGCAACTGGATCTGGTGATGGTTGGCCGCGCGCATCTGGCCGATCCGCACTGGCCGTACTATGCGGCGAAGAAGCTGGGTATCGAGCGTCCGTCGTGGACATTGCCGGCGCCTTACGCGCATTGGCTCGAACGCTACGCGGTCGCGTGAGTTTGCGCGTCGGTTCCCTTTTGTACTGATGTGCTGATGTACTGATGTGCCGTTTGCCCTGAGATTCATGCGCCGGGGCAGACGGCACGTTTGATTTGCCTTCTCCGCGCGAGCGCCCGGCGCCGCGTCTTGCTACACGCTAGGAAGCTGTCGCCGGAGCAGGTTGAGCAGTTGAAGTGGTGGGCGACGCAGGAGGCGCTGACGGCTGTGGAACTGCTGGCACGACTAGAAGAGAAGTTCGGGATTCGGGTTCATCGCAATACGCTGACAGGGATTCTCAAGCGAGCGGGGCTGGTATGGAAGCGAACCCGGCATAGCTTAAAAAATTCCTTGGCCAGATCCTCTGGCGTACGGCCGGCATGGACGAGGTCAATCATCTGTTGCCGGAAGGCCGCGGCATACGGCATTCGATGCTTGTGCATGGTGGGCACCTAGCGGGGAGGGAGCAGCGTCCCCGCTGCTCCCTCCCCAAAGAACCG
>NZ_JFJV02000198.1:0-192 GCF_000611145.1 Cupriavidus sp. SK-3
AGACATGGGTCCCTCTTTTCCGCTCTTTTCGTCGAATCACGAGGCGCCCCATACGGCCTGGTACACCTTGACGGCTCGCTTCGCATCGCGGGCTGGTGTGGCCCGCCCCCGGGGCGCTCCACACGGCTACACCGAATTTTGATTGGGCGATATCGCTTTTTCTTCGCGCCGGTTGGCGCCCCCCCCCCCCCC
>NZ_JFJV02000198.1:270-34500 GCF_000611145.1 Cupriavidus sp. SK-3
GCGATGGGTTGATTGCCTGGTCCGTGACAACCGCACGGACCGGGCCCGGACCTCAATGCCGGAAGTGACGGACGCCGGTCAGCACCATGGCTACGCCGCGCTCGTCTGCGGCGGCGATCACTTCGTCATCGCGCATGGAGCCGCCCGGCTGGATCACGCAGGTGGCGCCTGCATCGACAACCACGTCCAGGCCGTCGCGGAACGGGAAGAAGGCGTCCGAAGCCACCGCCGAGCCCGCCAGCGTGAGACCGGCGTTTTGTGCCTTGATGCTGGCAATCCGGGCGGAATCAACACGGCTCATCTGGCCGGCGCCAACGCCGAGCGTCATCCCGCCGCCACAGAACACGATGGCGTTCGACTTGACGAACTTGGCCACGCGCCATGCAAACATCAGGTCGGCCATTTCCTTCGGGGTCGGCTGGCGCTTGGTCACCACGCGCAGTTCTTCCTGTTGCACGTTCCGGGCGTCCGGGCTCTGTACCAGCAGGCCGCCGCCGACGCGCTTGAAGTCAAACGGGTTGAGGCCCGTGCCCAGCGGGATTTCCAGCAGGCGCACGTTTTGCTTGGCGGCGAACACCGCGCGCGCGCCGGCGGTGAAGGACGGGGCGATCAGCACTTCGACGAATTGCTTGGCCACGACCTGCGCGGCGGCTTCGTCGAGTTCGGCGTTGAAGGCGATGATGCCGCCGAAGGCCGAGGTCGAGTCGGTCTTGAAAGCCTTTTCATAGGCTTCCAGCGCGTTGGCGCCTACCGCCACGCCGCACGGGTTGGCGTGCTTGATGATCACGCAGGCGGCGCCGCTGGCGGGGTCGAAGGACTTGACGCACTCCCACGCGGCGTCGGCGTCGGCGATGTTGTTGTAGGACAGTTCCTTGCCCTGCAGCTGCTTGTAGTTGGCCAGCGCGCCTTCGGGTGCCTTCAGGTCGCGGTAGAACGCGGCCGACTGGTGCGGGTTCTCGCCGTAGCGCATTTCCTGCACCTTCTCGAAGGCCAGGTTGAGCGTCTGCGGGTAGGCGCTGCGGGTCTGGTGCGACTTGTCCGCGCCGAGGCTGGTCAGGTAGTTGGTGATTGCGCCGTCATACTGCGCGGTGTGGGCGAACACCTTGGTGGCCAGGCGGAAATTGGTCTCGTAGCCGACGCTGTTGGCGCTGGCGCGCATTTCGGCCAGCACCGGCGCGTAGTCGGCCGGGTCCACCACGACGGTGACGTCGCGGTGGTTCTTGGCAGCCGAGCGCAGCATGGTGGGGCCGCCGATGTCGATGTTCTCGATGGCGTCCGGCAGCGTGCAGTCATCCTTGGCCACGGTCTGCTGGAACGGGTACAGGTTGACCACCAGCAGGTCGATGGTGGGGATGTCGTGCTCGGCCAGCGCGGCCATGTGCTCGGGCAGGTCGCGGCGGGCCAGGATGCCGCCATGCACCTTCGGGTGCAGGGTCTTGACGCGGCCGTCGAGCATTTCGGGGAAACCGGTGTAGTCGGCCACTTCCGTGACCGGCAGGCCGGCTTCGGCGAGCAGCTTGGCGGTGCCGCCGGTGGAGAGCAGCGTGACGCCGAGCGTGTTGAGCTCGCGGGCAAATTCGACGATGCCGGTCTTGTCGGATACGGAGAGGAGGGCTTGCTTGATCATGGCTGTGGGGAACACTTCAAAGTAAACCGTGCTGCTGCAACTTCTTGCGCAGCGTATTGCGATTGATGCCCAGGTAGGCGGCAGCGAGCGACTGGTTGCGCTCGGCGCGCGCCATCACTGCTTCAAGCAGCGGCCGTTCCACGGCTTCGAGCACCATGTTGTACATATTCGACGGCTCTTCGCCGTCCAGGTCGCGAAAGTAGGCACCCAGGCTGTCCCGGATGCACTGGTCGATAGCGTTGCGGCTCATGCGGCAAGCAACTCCCCGTTATTGTTGTTGTTCGACTCGTTGCGTTTCTCTTCGTCGGCGTCGTCCGCGCCTTCCTCCACGTAGACCAGGCGCTCGGACAGCTGCGCCTGCTCGTCGAAGAAGGCGTTGACCGCGGCCAGCTGGGCCGTGGTGCTGTCCAGCGTGTTCATGCGGTGGCGGAACAGGTTGGCGCCGGCCAGGCCGCGCGTGTACCAGGCAATGTGCTTGCGCGCGGTGCGCACGCCGGTGAACTCGCCGTAGAAGTCGTAGTGGTCTTCCAGGTGCGCGTTCATGATGGCGCGGATTTCGGCGACTTCCGGCTGCGGCAGCAGCTCGCCGGTGGCGAGGTAGTGCTCGATCTCGCGGAACAGCCAGGGCCGGCCCTGCGCCGCGCGGCCGATCATGATGGCATCGGCGCCCGTCACGGCGAGCACATGCTTTGCTTTTTGCGGCGAGGTAACGTCGCCATTGGCGACCACGGGAATCGAGACCGCTGCCTTGACCGCGGCAATGGTCTCGTACTCGGCTTCCCCCTTGTACAGATCGGCGCGCGTGCGGCCGTGCACGGTGAGCATGCTGATGCCGGCATCCTCGACCATGCGGGCCACGCGCAGCGCATTGCGGTTCTGGCGGTCCCAGCCGGTGCGGATCTTGAGCGTGACGGGCACGCGGTCGCCGACCGCGGCGACCACCGCCTCGACGATGCGAACCACCAGCGGCTCGTTCTGCAGCAGCGCCGAGCCGGCGGCGACATTGCACACCTTCTTCGCCGGGCAGCCCATGTTGATGTCGATGATCTGCGCGCCGCGATCCACGTTATAGCGCGCCGCCTCGGCCATCATGGCGGGCTCCGCACCCGCGATCTGGACCGAGATCGGCTCGACTTCGCCGGTGTGGTTGGCGCGGCGCATGGTCTTCTCGCTCTTCCACAGCTGTGCGTTGGAGGCGACCATCTCGGACACCGCATAGCCCGCGCCGAGCTGCTTGCACAGCTGGCGGAAGGGCCGGTCCGTCACACCGGCCATGGGCGCGACGAACAGGTTGTTGCGGAGTTGGTGCGGTCCGATTTGCACGATATAAGACTGGCGAGGGCCGCCAGGCGGCCCGCAACGAGACAAAAATGAAAATGGCATACCCTGCCGAAACGTTGCTCGGCGTCATTCAGTGGGCATGTGCGAGGGCAGGATTTTACCGCCAAACGGCCCGGGTTGCTCAAGATTTGAGCAAATATTGCTCCGGCCCGGGTGGCAGGCGAGGGTGCCGGCACCGCCGCTAGCGGCGCGTGCCGTACATCATCTGGCGCGCCAGCGCGTCCTTGAGCGGGCCCAGGCAGGCAAGCGCCGCCAGCGACGCGCCGCGCGCGTGGGCGGCGAGCGGGTAGGAGACGCCGAACACGCGGGGCAGCAGGTCGGTTACGCCTATGGTGATGGCGCGATCCCGCTTTTGTTGCGCCGCAAACGCCAGCAAGGCCTGCGGTCCGCAGCCGGTGCGCAGGGCGCCAGCCAGGGCAAAGGCGTCGCGCAGGCCCAGGTTGAGGCCCTGGCCGGCGACGGGATGGAGTGTCTGCGCCGCATTGCCGACCGCGACGATGCGGCCCTGCACGGTGACTGGTGCGGCATTCAGCCCGAGCGGGAAGGCGTGCCGCTTGCCGATGCCGGTGAAGCGGCCCATGCGCGGGCCGAAGGCTTGCTCCAGCTCGGCGAGGAACTCGGCTTCGGGCAATGCCAGGCGGTGCGCCGCCTGCTCCGGCGGACAGCACCAGACCAGGGCGTAGCCGGGCGTGCCGTGCTCCTCGTGTGGCAGCAGGGCCAGCGGCCCTTCCTCGGTGAAGCGCTCCCAGGCCCAGCCCGGCTGCGGGCGCGAGCACGCCACATGGGCAACGATCGCGGTCTGGCCATAGTCGCGCCGGTATTTTTGACCCTGGACGCCGCGGGTGGACTGCTGATGGAACAGCCCGCCTTCGGCTTGCACAGCCAGGCGCGCGTTAAAGACGACGGGCTGCCGGTCATGCGTATGGCCGCTCAGGTGTACCAGCCCGCCGCTTTCGTCTGCAATGCGGTCCGCGCCGGCTTGCGGGGCGCGCTGCTCCAGGCGATCGATGCGCGTGTCGTAGACTCGCGCCAGGCGCTCGCCGTCGGTGCCGGGGGCGGCATGGATCGCCTGGCCCAGCGCGCGTTCAAGTGATTCGCACAGATCGCCGTAGCGCACCACGTAACCGAGCGCGGGAACATCGTAGTCGTCTCGGTGCAGCTTGACGTGGCCAAAGCGCCCGCGTTGCGACACGTGGATATGCTCGATCGGCGTGACCGCCCGGGGCCAGGCGCCGATCTGCTCCAGCAACTGGCGGCTGCCGTAGGACAGCGCAATGGCGCGCGGGTCGCGCGCCGCGCGCGCCGGGGTGGCGGCGTCGATCAGCGTCAGGCGCCACGGGCTCCTGCGCAGCAGCAGGCATGCCAGCGCGAGGCCTACCGGCCCCGCGCCGACGATGGCGATATCCGCGAAGGCCGCGCCGGGGGCGCGTTCAGTGCTTGCCGGACTCATGCGCGCTGTCAGGTTGGGCGGCCGGGTGACTGTCGTTGCCCGCGTTGCCCGCGTTGCCCACGTTGTCCGAACTGGCCTCCACGGCCTGCGCGCCCCGCTTCCAGCAGTTGGCATCCGTGCGGTGCTTGCCCGCCGCGGCATCGCGCAAGGCGTTGTCCAGCTTCTGCTGGCTGAAACCGGGGAAGGCCTGCAGGCGTTCCACCAGCGCAGCGTGATTGACCGCGTTGAGCGGCACCACGCAGCCCCGGGGCGTGCCGTCGGCGGCCGGGTCGCCGACCAGGATCAGCCAGGCGGGGCCAGCCCACGGTTCACGGTTCGAGACCCGCACCACCACGCGTTCGATCGCGTCCCACTCAAGCTCTTCGCGCTGGCCGTCGGGGCGATGTACCACCACGCGGTCATCGTAGAGATTGACCACGAACGGTTGCGCGGGATCGTAGGAGGGCGCGCGGCTGGTTTCCGCGCGATTGCCTACCGGAAGTACCTTGCGTAGCCAGCCAATCATCGTGCACCTCCCGCGTCGCGCATCAGCGCTTCAATCTCGTCAGCCTTGACCGGGGCGCCGCGCGTCATCAGCTCGCAGGCGCCATGGGTCACCACGGCATCGTCCTCGATGCGGATGCCGATATGCCAGAAGCGCTCCGGCACATCCGGTGCCGGGCGCACGTAAATGCCGGGCTCCACCGTCAGCACCATGCCGGGCTCCAGCGGACGCCAGGGGCGCTCGCCCTCTGCCGGCGCGGCGCCGGGCACGCGGTACTCGCCCACGTCATGCACGTCCATGCCGAGCCAGTGGCCGGTGCGGTGCATGTAGAACTGGCGGTAGCTGCCGTTGGCCAGCACATCGTCGATGCTGCCGCAGCGGTCGCGGTCGAGCAGGCCGGTATCGAGCATGCCCTGCGCCAGCACGCGCGTGGCGGCGTCGTGCGGCACGTTGTAGGGCACGCCGGCGCGGGTCTCGGCAATGGCGGCTTCCTGCGCGGCCACCACCAGGTCATACAGCTCGCGCTGGGCCGGCGAGAAGCGGCCGGAGACGGGGAAGGTGCGGGTGATGTCGGAGGCGTAGCCATCGAGCTCGCAGCCCGCGTCGATCAGGCACAGTTCGCCGTCGCGCAGTTCCGCGGGGCCGGCGCGGTAGTGCAGCACGCAGGCATTGGGTCCGGCGGCGACGATCGAGTTGTAGGCGACGCTCTGCGCGCCGTGGCGGCGGAACTCATACAACAGCTCGGCTTCCAGGTGGTACTCGCGCAGCCCCTGGCGCGACGTGCGCATGGCGCGCACATGGGCCTGCGCCGAGATCTCGGCGGCGCGGCGCATGGTGGCTATCTCGCCAGCGTCCTTGAACAGGCGCATCTCGTCGAGGATGGTGCGGATGTCGATTGCCGTCGACGGCGCCGTTACGCCGGCGCGTCCTTGCATGCGTACCGTTTCCAGCCAGCGGCGTACCTGCATGTCGGTGCGGGTGCTGGAGGCCAGCGGGTAAGCGACCACAGCGTGGTTGGCCAGCAGCGGTGGCAGCAGCGCATCGATTTCCTCGACCGAATGGGCTTCGTCGAAGCCGAAGGCGGCCTGTGCGCCTTCCGGGCCATAGCGGAAGCCGTCCCAGATCTCGCGCTCCTCGTGCTTGGGGCGGCAGAACAGGATGCTGCGCTCGGCGCCGGATGCCTGTGCCACCAGCACCAGCACCGCCTCGGGCTCGGTGAAGCCGGTCAGGTAATAGAAATAGCTGTCGTGGCGGTAGGGGTAGTCGCTGTCGCGGTTGCGCATGGCTTCCGGCGCGGTGGGCAGGATCGCCACGCCGCCGCCGGCGGCGCGCAGTTGCTGCAGCACGCGGGCGCGCCGGTCGCGACAGGCGAGAAGGAGGGCGGAGTCGGGTGCGGACATGTGTGGGGCCACGTGGATGGGGAATAGGGCAGATTCTACCGCCGCCGGATTGCCGGCGGCGGTACTTGGCCTGGCAGGCCGCTCAGTGCAGGGGCGCGGCGGCCGCGCTGCGCCGGGCTTGTACCTGGGCATCCAGGGCCGCCAGCTGGGCCGGCGTGCCGACGTTTTCCCAGATGCCGTCGAAGCGCTCCCCGCTGGCCAGGCCGGCGGCCACCGCCGCGCGGTAATAGGGCGTCATGGCAACTTTCTGCCCCGGCTCGATGGCGATGAACAGCCTGGTGTCGTACAGGCCGATATTGCCGAAGGTCAGGGCCGGAGCTGCCGGCGTTGGCGCGGGCAACAGCACGCCATCCGCACCCAGCGCGAAATCGCCGCCCGGATGGAACGGCGGATTGGGCACCATCACCAGGTGCATGCGTGGCTCGGGCGCGCCGGCCATGGCAAGCGCGCGGGGCAGCAGGGCGCGGAAGTCGAAGTCGGTGAAGATGTCGCCGGATACGGCCAGGAAGATCTCCCCGCGCGCGGGCGCGGCCGACAGCAGCGGCAGCGCCTGGGCGATGCCGCCGGCGGTTTCCAGCGCGCTGGACTCGGCCGAGTACGCCAGGCGCACGCCGAACCGGCTGCCGTCGCCGAGCGCATGTTCGATCTGCCCGCCAAGCCAGGCGTGGTTGATCACGATGTCCTTGAAGCCGGCACGCGCCAGCGCCTCGATCTTCCAGACGATCAGCGGCTTGCCGCCGACCGCCAGCAGCGGCTTGGGGCAGGTATCGGTGAGCGGGCGCATGCGCTCGCCGCGCCCGGCTGCAAAAATCATGGCTTTCAATGCACGGTCTCCGGCGCTTATTTCAGCGCGTGGTTCAGCAGGTACGTCATCGCGATCAGGGTGGCCATGCCGCCGGCGATGGTCCAGCCGATGCTGCGTGTTTTCGCTGCAATGACGATGGCCATCAGGCCGGCCACCAGGCGCGCATTGCCGGGGCCGATATCGACCTGGCCGCCGCGCATCAGCAGGTCGGGCGCAATCAGCGCGGACAGCATGGCGGCCGGCACGAACTGCAGCGCGGTGCGGAACCACGACGGCAGCCGCACCCGGCCTTCCACGGCGATGAACGACAGGCGGATCAGGAAAGTGGCGAGGCCGGCGCCGATGAACACCAGCAACAAGGTCATCTGGCTCACGCGGCGGGCTCCGTGGAGGCCGGCTTGGGCTGCCCGCGGCCCTTGCCCAGCAGCAGCATGCCGGCGGCAATGCCGCCGAGTGCCGCGACCATCAGGCCGAGTTTGTGCGGCATGCCGAAACAGGCCACGGCCAGCGCTGTCGCCACCAGTGCCGCGGCGGCGTGGGAGCGGTGCTTGATGCCCGGCACGATGATGGCGATAAAGGTGAGCGGCAGGAAGAAATCGAGCGGCCAGTCGCGCGGGACCTGGGCGCCGACCAGCACGCCCGCCAGCGTCGAGACCTGCCAGCTGGCCCACAGCGCGAAGCCCGCGCCAAAGAAGAACCAGTGGCGGTAGCGCTTGTGCGCGTCGTCGTCCGACAGGCGCCGCGTCATGGCGGCGAAAGCCTCATCGGTCAGCAGGTAGGCGATCAGCGCCTTCCAGCGGCCCGGCAGGTGCGCCAGCGCGGGAGCCAGGGTGGCCGAGTACAGCGCATGGCGCAGGTTGACCATGGCCACGGTCACGGCGATCAGCACGGCCGGCGTGCCCGCCGCCCACAACTGCGTCAGGATCATCTGCGAGGCGCCGCCGAATACGATCGCGCTCATGGCGCAGGCCAGCCATGGGGGCATGCCGGCGTTGACTGCCAGCACGCCATAAATCAGGCCGAACGGCGCCACGCCGAGCAGCATGGGCGCCAGCGCGCGCACGCCCGCCCACCACTCGCCCCGGCGGGTGAGGGCCGGCGGAGGTTCGCTACCGGGCGTGATGGGCGTGATGGGCGTCACATGCGTCACTGCGGGATATCAGAACGTATAGCCGACAGGTCGCTCGACGCCGTCGAGCGCGTCGAACAGGCGTACCAGCTTGCGCAGTTCGATGTAGCGGCCGGCCACCTGGCGGGCGTACTTCAGCACCAGCGGCAGGTTGGCCAGGTAGCCGTCCTTGCCGTCGCGGTGGTACAGGCGGGCAAAAATGCCGAGTACCTTGAGGTGGCGCTGCAGGCCCATCCACTCGAAATCCCGGTAGAACTCGCCAAAATCGGCGGCCACCGGCAGTCCGGCCTTGCGCGCGCGCTCCCAGTAGCGGATCAGCCAGTCGAGTTGCTCCTGCTCGTCCCATTCGATGTAGGCATCGCGCCACAGCGAGACCGCGTCGTAGGTGATGGGGCCGATCACCGCGTCCTGGAAATCCAGGATGCCGGGGTTGGCCCCGCCGTCCAGCACCATCAGGTTGCGCGAGTGATAGTCGCGGTGGACATAGACCTGCGGCTGGGCCAGGTTGTTGGCCAGCAGCGTCTGCATCACTTCGGCCAGGCCGGCTTCCTGGTCGGGCGTCAGCGTGACGCCGAGGTGCCGGGCTACATACCACTGCGGGAACAGGTCGAGTTCGCGCTGCAGCAGCGCGCGGTCGTAGGCGGGCAGGGCGCCGGGCCGGGTCGCGAGCTGGATTTTCACCAGCGAAGCGGATGCATCGTCATACAGCTGGCGCGCGCTGCCAGCGTCCAGGCGGGACAGGTAAGTGGTGTTTCCGAGGTCGCTCAGCAGCAGGAATCCTTGCTCTAGATCCTGCGCCAGTACCCTGGGCACGGTCACGCCGGCTGCGCCGAACAATTCCGCCACATGGATGAAGGGGCGGCAGTCCTCCTGCGCGGGCGGCGCATCCATCACGATGACGGTGGGATATTCCGGGTGGCTGGTGGTGGCGCGGAAGTAACGCCGGAAGCTGGCATCGGCGGATGCCGGGGTGCAGGAATCGGGGTTGACGGGCCAGGATGGACCGAGTCCGGACACCCAGACTTTGAGCTGGTCGAGACGCGGGTCGAGTGGATGAGCTGCCATGCCGGAAAGGGAGAATAGGATGCCCCGTATAATACCCGACCAGACCCGGGCCCCGGGGCGGCTCCCAGGCGGGCCGTCCATGGCCCGACAGCCTGCTCCGGCGGCGGCTGGCGGCTGCTGTGCCGCCGCCGCCGCTCTGACTCATGACCCGCTCGCATGACCGAACAACGACGATCACCGAACCAGAAGGCAAGCAAGACATTGGCGCGACGCCCCGGAAGCGCATTGCGCCCGCTCGTGTTGGCCATGGCCGGCTGGTCGGTGGGCGTTCACGCGCAGGCCGTGAGTTCCGCCATCCCAGACCTGCCGGTGGCCGAGCCCGCCGCCGAACAGGTGCCCGAGACCCCGCCGGTATCCGGCGAGCTGGTGCCGCGCCTGGCCGAGCCGGGCAACGCCAAGACCAGGCCCGCCGAGCCGGACGACAATCCGCCCACCTTTGCCTCGGGCGACCGCATGACCGGCTATAACCAGCGCGGCGTGGAGCTCGAAGGCAACGCGGAGCTGCGTCGCGCGGGCGGCGTGGTCAAGGGCGACAAGCTCACTTACGACCAGGACAGCGACGAGGCTTTCGTCCACGGCAACGCCCGTATTTCGCGCGACGGCTCGCTCGCAGTCGGGCCGGAAGCCCGGTTGAAGGTGGAGGCCAACGAAGGCTACATGCTGTCGCCGGACTACTATTTCCAGCAGACCGGCGGCTCGGGCAAGGCTGAGCGCATCGATTTCATCGACAAGAACCTCAGCACGATCAAGCGCGCCACCTATACGACCTGTTCGCCCGACAATGCGGACTGGTATTTCAGTGCCCGCGAGCTAGATATCGACAGCGACCGCCAGGTCGGCACCGCCTACGGCGGCGTGCTGCGCTTCTTCGACGTGCCGATCATGGGGGCGCCGGTGTTCAGTTTCCCCTTGAACAGCGAGCGCCGCAGCGGCGTGCTTCCGCCGCTGTTCGGATATGGCTCCAAGTCCGGCGCGGACCTCACGGTTCCGTACTACTTCAATATCGCGCCCAACCGCGATCTGACAATATTCCCGCGTGTGTTGACTTCCCGCGGGGTGCAGCTGGGCTCCGATTACCGCTATATCGGCGAGGGTTATTCGGGACGCATCCGCGGCGAATTCCTGCCGGACGACCAGAAAACCAAGACCAACCGCTGGGCATACTCTGTCCAGCACTACCAGAACATCGCCAAGGGCCTGAATGCGTACGTCAACCTGAACAAGGTATCGGACGACCAGTACCCCGACGACCTGACCCGCTCGGTAACGCAGGCAACCCTGCGCCAGTACACGCAGGAAGGCGGCGTCAGTTACAACTGGCAGGATCTGACCGTATTGGCGCGGGTGCAGAAATTCCAGACGCTGGCGCCGAGCCAGCCCTCGTACGAACGCGTGCCGCAGCTCAATGCGAAGTACATTCGCTACGACCTGGGCGGTTTCGATGTGCAGGTGGATACCGATTACACGCGCTTTCGCATTCCGCTGAGTACAAGCGGCACGCAGCAGCCCCAGGGCGAGCGGGTTTATTTCCAGCCCTCGATCAGCTACCCGATCGTCCGGCCGGGCTGGTTCGTCACGCCCAAGGTGACGTTCAGTGCCGCCCAGTACCAGATGGAGCCGTCCAGCAACACGCCCGGCGCGCCGAATACGCTGACCCGGACATTGCCGACCGTGAGCCTCGACTCGGGCATGACCTTCGAGCGCGACGCGCCGAGCGTGAGCCGGCTGTTTGGCGTCAATTACGTGCAGACGCTTGAGCCACGCCTGTTCTATGTCTACACGCCATTCCGCGACCAGAGCCAGTTCCCGCTGTTCGATACGGTACAGTCCGACTTTGGCTATGGCCAGATTTTCAGCGAGAACCCGTTCACCGGTTATGACCGCATCGCCGATAACAACAAGGTGACGGCGGGCGTGACCACGCGCCTGATCGAAGCCAGCAGCGGGATCGAGCGCTTCCGCGGCACGATCGCCCAGCGCTATGACATTACCGGCCAGCGCGTGCAGCTCAACGGCACCGACCCCGCCGGCCAGACGGCTTATTCCGATCTGCTGGCCGCCACCACGATCCAGATGTTCAAGGGTTACTACCTCGATGCCGGGCTGCAGTACAACCCGTCGAGCGACCGTGTGATCTATTCGAACATCGCCTTCTCGTGGCGGCCCGAGGTGCGCAAGACGCTGAATATCGGCTATCGCTACCGCCGCCCGACCTCGGTGACGGACAATACCGCCATTGACCAGTTCGAGATTTCGAGCCAGTGGCCAGTGACCCAGCGCACCTATGGCATTGGCCGGGTAGCGTTCGACCTGAACGCGAACCAGCTGGTAGATGCGCTGGCCGGCTTCGAATACGCCGCGGATTGCTGGGTGGGACGTGTCGTCTACCAGCGCTTCCGCAACACCACGCAGGGCTACACCGGACGCATCTTCTTCCAGGTGGAGTTCCGCGGGTTGTCCAAGATTGGCTCCAATCCGCTGGATGTGCTGCGGCTGAACGTGCCGGGTTATGAGCCCGTCGTCGCCAGGCCCGTGATCCCATCCCAGCTCGACCACTATGAATGACGGACCATGATGAAACGTCAAGAATTCACCGCGATCTCCTCCATGTCGTCCCGCCTGACCGGCTGGCAAGGCCTTTTGCTGACCGCGCTGCTGGCCGCTTTCGCGCTGCCCGCCGCGGCGCAGTTGAAGGCGCCCGGGCAGAAGGCCACGGGCATCTTCATGCCCCAGGCCGGTGGCAGCGCCGCCGCTTCGCCCAGCCAGCCGCGCCTGGGCGTATCGCAGCCTGGCACGAGCGCCCAGCGCTCGCAACTGGTGGACGAGGTGGTGGCGATCGTCAACAGCAGTGTGATTACCCGGCGTGAACTGCTGGACCGCGCCGACGATATCGAATCGCAGTTGCGCCAGGCCAACCGGCCGGTGCCGGCGCGTGCCGACCTGCTGGGCGAGGTGCTGGAGCGCCTGGTGATGGAGCGCGTGCAGACGCAGGCCGCGCAGGAAGCCGGCATCAAGGTGACGGACCAGGAAGTCGACCGCGCCATCGAGTCCGTGGCGCAGCAGAACAAGATGAGCGTGACCGACCTGCGCAGCCAGGTCGAGCGCACCGGGATGACCTGGACCAAGTACCGGGATGAGTTGCGCAAGCAGGTCCAGGTGATCCGCCTGCGCGAGCGCGAGGTGGATTCCAAGATCCAGGTCTACGACGGCGAGATCGACAACTATCTCGCGGCGAATGGCGGACAGGGCGCGACCGCCGCCGGCCCCACCGAATACAACGTGGCCCAGATCCTGGTGCGCGTGCCGGAAGACGCCTCGGAGGCGCAGAAGGCGGCCTTGCGCGCCAAGGCTGAAGGGCTGCTCAAGCAGGTCCAGGGTGGCGCGGATTTCGCCGAGCTGGCGCAGGCATCCGATGCGCCCGAGGCCGCCAAGGGCGGCTCGCTTGGCTTCCGCGAGATCGGCCGGCTGCCGGCGCTGTTCGCCAATGCCGTGCTTGACCTGCAGGTCGGTGGCGTGGCGCCGCAAGTGATCGAGAGCGCCAACGGCTTCCACGTGCTCAAGCTGCTGGCCAAGCGCAGCGCGCCGGCGGCATCGTCGAGCCCGGCTGCCGCCGACAAGATTACCCAGACCCAGGTACGCCATATCCTGATCCGTACCGGCCCCAACATGCCGGAGGCCGAAGCGCGCCGCCAGCTGGTCACGGTGCGGGACCGCATTACCCACGGCGGAGACTTTGGCGAAGCGGCCAAGCGATTCTCCCAGGACGGATCGGCGTCGAACGGCGGCGACCTCGGCTGGGTATCGCCGGGCGAACTGGTGCCGGAGTTCGAGCAGGCCATGAACCGGCTGCGCCCGGGCGAGGTGTCTGAACCCGTGGTCAGCCAGTTTGGTGTCCACCTGATCCTGGTGGTCAATCGCCGCGAGACCGAAGTTTCGCCGGAGAAGCAGCGTGATTTCGCCCGTGCCGAGGTACGCGAGCAGAAGCTGCGCGCGGCCTATGAAGACTGGCAGCGCCAGTTGCGCCAGGCCGCCTACGTGGAATACCGCGTCAACCGCCAGCGCTAAACACGCTAAACACGCTAAACAGAAAGCATTGCCGCCATGTCAGAGCCGCTCGCGCTAGCCATCACCACCGGGGAACCCGCCGGCATCGGTCCCGACGTCACCGTGGGTGCCTTGCTGCAACTTGCGGGCGAGCATCCGCAAGTGCGCTTTCACGTACTGGGCGACGCGCGCCTGCTGGCCGCGCGTGCCGCGGCGCTGGGCGTGGCGCAGGCCTGGGCGCACAGGCTGGCGGACGGCAGCGTGGTGAGCGAAGACATCGCACTGGACGTGCCGTGCGAAGCCGGCCGGCTCGATGCGCGCAACGGGGCCTACGTGCTGGCCTTGCTCGATGCCGCGATCGACGGCTGCACCGGTGGCGCGCACGGCACGCCGCGCTATGCCGGCATGGTGACCGCGCCGGTGCAGAAGAGCACCATCAACGATGGCGGCGTGCCCTTCACCGGCCACACGGAATACCTTGCCGAACGCGCCGGCGTGCCGCGCGTGGTGATGATGCTGGCCGGCCCGCAGCCCGCGCATGCCAACGCCATGCTGCGGGTGGCGCTGGCCACCACCCACCTGCCATTGCGCGCGGTGCCCGATACGCTGACGGTGGCCATGCTGGTGGAGACGCTGACCATCGTCGACGCCGACCTGCGCCACCATTTCGGCATTGTCCGCCCGCGCATCCTGGTGACAGGCCTGAACCCCCACGCCGGGGAAAGCGGCCACATGGGCCATGAGGAGATCGACGTGATCATCCCCGCGCTGGCCCACGCCGTCGACGCGGGCATCGACGCACGCGGCCCATACCCCGCCGACACGCTGTTCCAGCCCCGCCATCTCGACGGGGCCGACTGCGTGCTGGCGATGTACCACGACCAGGGCCTGGCGCCGCTCAAGTACGGTACCTTCGGCCACGGCGTGAATATCACGCTGGGCTTGCCTTTTATCCGCACATCGGTCGACCATGGCACTGCGCTCGACCTGGCCGCGAGCGGCCGGGCCGAGCATGGCAGCATGATCGAGGCGATCCGCAGCGCCATCGCCATGGCCGGCCACGCCAACGGCCGGCCGCGCGCCGCGCCGCTGGCGGCAACACGCTGACGCCCGAGCGAGACCCAACTATGCGTTCCAACGTACACCAGGGCCATGTGGCCCGCAAACGATTCGGACAGAACTTCCTGGTCGATGACGGCATCATCCACGGCATCGTCAGTGCCATCGACCCGCAGCCTGGCGATGTCCTGGTCGAGATCGGCCCCGGTCTCGGCGCGCTGACCCAGCCGCTGCTGGAGCGCCTGCCGCAGATGCAGGTGGTCGAGCTCGACCGCGACCTGGTTGAGCGTCTGCGGCGCCGCTACGGCGATCGCCTGGTGATCCACGCGGGCGATGCGCTGGCTTTCGATTTCGGCAAGCTGTGTGAAGCCGGCAGGCCGCTGCGCATCGTCGGCAACCTGCCGTACAACATCTCCAGCCCACTGCTGTTCCATCTGGCCGGGTTCGCCGACCAGGTGCGCGACCAGCACTTCATGCTGCAAAAGGAAGTGGTCGAGCGCATGGTGGCCGAGCCCGGCAGCAAGGCTTTCGGGCGGCTGTCGATCATGCTCCAGGTGCGCTATCACATGGAGCATGTGCTCGACGTGCCGCCGGCGTCGTTCAATCCGCCGCCCAAGGTCGACTCCGCCGTGGTGCGCATGATTCCCTGGCCGCGGCAAGCCGACGGCCTGTTGCGCTCGCCTTATCCCGCCTGCAACCTGACAGTGCTGGGCGATGTGGTGGCCGCGGCTTTCTCCCAGCGGCGCAAGGTCCTGCGCAATACGCTGTCGATGCTGCGCGACCAGGTCGATTTCGACGCGCTTGGCTTCGACCTGGCCCGGCGCGCGGAGGAAGTCCCCGTCGCCGAATACGTAGGACTGGCACGGCAACTCGAGGCCACGCCCTGATGATGCGCGCGCCCATGCCCCATTGGTGGCGCTGCTGAAGGCAGCGGCACGTCGTCATCCCCCGATCCCGACTCTAGCCGCCGCAGCCCGGTCGGCAGGCCTGTGCCCCCGCTGACCGGCCCCCGCGGCGCTTCTCTTACCGAAGGAAATGCCATGACTAGCGAAACGCAGGCGCCCCAGCGCAAGGTCATCCTCACCGGCGACCGCCCCACCGGCCAGCTTCACCTTGGCCATTACGTTGGCTCGCTCAAGAGCCGCGTGGCGCTGCAGGACACCCACAAGCAATATCTGCTGCTGGCCGACACCCAGGCCATGACCGACAACGCGCACGATCCGGAAAAGGTGCGGCGCAACGTGCTGGAGGTGGCGCTCGACTACCTGGCGGTCGGCATCGACCCGGCCAAGACCACCATCACGGTGCAGTCGCACCTGCCGGCGCTGGCAGAACTCACCCTGATGTACCTGAACTTCGTCACGGTGGCCCGGCTGGAGCGCAATCCCACCATCAAGGAAGAGATCCAGGCACGTGGCTTCGGACGCGATATCCCCGCTGGCTTCCTGTGCTACCCGGCCTCGCAAGCGGCCGACATCACCGGCTTCAAGGCCCAGGTGGTGCCGGTGGGCGAGGACCAGGCGCCGCTGATCGAGCAGACCAACGAGATCGTGCGCCGCATCAACCACCAGGTTGGCCGCGAGGTCCTGCCCGAAGCCGCCGCGCTGATCCCGCGCTTCGGCCGCCTGCCCGGCGTCGACGGCAAGGCCAAGATGAGCAAGTCGCAAGGCAATGCGATCCCGCTCGCGGCCACGCCTGAGCAGATCAAGGAAGCGGTCATGCGCATGTACACCGATCCTAACCACCTCAAGGTGTCGGATCCGGGGCAGGTCGAGGGCAATATGGTGTTCACCTATCTTGATGCCTTCGACGAGGCGGTCGATGAAGTGGCCGAACTGAAGGAACACTATCGGCGCGGCGGACTGGGCGATATGGTGCTCAAGCGCCGGCTGGAGGGCGTGCTGCAGGCACTGCTGGCGCCGATCCGCGAGCGCCGCGAGGCACTGGCAAAGGATCCGCAGCACGTATTCGATATCCTGAAGCAGGGCACGGAGCAGGCCCGCGTCGTTACCCAGGCGACGCTGGACGAAGTGCGCGAGGCGCTCGGCATGTTCAGATTCTAACCCCGGCGCATCCGCGCGGGCGTAGCAAAAGAGCCGGCACATGCCGGCTCTTTTGCGTCTTTTGCATCTTTTGCGTCTATCGCGCGGTAAGCCGGGCGCGTTCGCTCAGGCCCGCCGGTTGACCAGCACGATGCCGGCCAGCACCAGCACCGCCGCCACGGCAAACCGCATGCCGACGGCATCGTGCATCAGCACCACGCCGAATGCCACGCCGAACAGCGGCGTCAGGAACGAAAACACCGATAAGCGCGAAGCCAGATACTGGCGCAGCAACCAGAACCACGCCAGGTAGCTGGCAAAGGCGATCAGCACCGACTGGTAGAACAGGCTCGCCAGCACCAGGCCGTCAACCCGCGCGTGGAGGTGCTGGCCGGCGGCAAGCGCCATGGCCAGCAGCATCACCGCCGACACGGCCAGTTGATAGAGCAGCGTCTTGCTGGCCGGCGCGGATGCCAGCCGGCTGGCACGTACCACCACCGTGGTGGCTGCCCACAGGAATCCGGCAAGGATGCCCAGCGCATCGCCCAGCAGCGTGCTGCCGCCATGCGCCGCAGGCGCGGCGATGCCATCGGCAAAGGCCAGCGCCATGCCGCAGAAGGCCAGCCCCACGCCAACCCACTGCCAGCGCCGCAGCCGTTCCCCGGCGACGGTCATGTGCAGCCCGAGCGCGGTGAAGATCGGCGCGGTATAGAGGAACACCGCCATGCGCGAAGCGGTGGTGTGGCCAAGGCCAACGAAGATGCAGAAGAACTCTGCGCCGAACAACAGGCCGGCCAGCAACCCCGCGCCCAGCGTGCCATCGCGCTGCCACAGCGGCGTGCGGCGCCAGGCAGCGAAGCCGAACACCAGCAAGGCCGCCACCGCTGAGCGCACGCCAGCCTGGAGCACCGCGCCCATCGACGGCGCTGTCACTTTGATCACCACTTGCTGCAGCCCCCATGCCAGGCAGAGCACGACCATCAGGGTGATGGCCATGCCGTCGAGCGGGCGCCGGGTGAGCGGTTGGGCGCTCACTTCAGGGGCGGCTGGCGTCGCGCGTGGAATTGCGCTCGATCAGTTCGATCTTGTAGCCGTCGGGGTCTTCGACGAAGGCGATCACCGTGGTGCCGCCCTTGACCGGGCCGGCTTCGCGCACGACATTGCCGCCGGCGGCGCGAATGCGCTCGCAGGTGGCCGCCGCGTTGTCGGTCTCCAGCGCGATATGGCCGTAGGCGGTGCCCATTTCGTACTTGTCGACGCCGTAGTTATAGGTCAGCTCAAGCACGGCCGTTTCGGATTCCGGGCCGTAGCCGACGAAGGCGAGGCGGTACTTGTATTCGGTGTTGTCGCTTTCACGCAGCAGTTGCATGCCGAGGATACGGGTGTAGAAGTCGATCGAGCGTTGCAGGTCGCCGACGCGGAGCATGGTGTGGAGGAGTCGCATTTTGGGAGGGATATGATTTTTCTTGAATGGGGCGGATATTCTAAACGGGATGCGCAAGGCGGGTATGCCGCTGGCGCGGATCGCCATTTTTCCGTTTGAAATCAAGGGTCTGATACTCGCATTGCAGGGTTGCGGCCGGCACCTTGCCACGCGCCTGGCGGTGTGCCAGGCCAGGAGGCTGGGCTCAGAACGTCGGCAGCAATTCCGGCGGATGCGCCCTCAATTGCGCCCGGGCATCCCGGAATTCCGGAAAGATCGATGCCACGGTATCCCAGAACCTGGGGCTATGGTTCATCTCCTTGAGATGCGCCAGCTCATGCGCGGCCACATAGTCGATCATCGACAAGGGAAAATGCATCAGCCGCCAGTTCATCCGGATTTTGCCGTCGGCGGTGCAGCTGCCCCAGCGCGTCGCGGCCGATGTCAGCGCAAACGCGCTGTGCCGCACGCCGAGCTTATCGGCGTAGATATCGAGCCGCTGCGCCAGCAGCCGCTTGGCCTGGTGCTGAAGCCACCCCTGCACGCGATCCTTGATCTGCTGCTCATCGGCATGCACAGGCAGCGCAAGATGAAGAATGCGGCTGTCGGCGTCGAACACCAGTACGCCGGTGGGCGATTCGAGTTTCAGCGTAATGGGCTTGCCCAGGAAGGGCAGGTTCGCGCCTTCGCGCCATTGCACGGTGGGCAGCACGCGCCGGGCTTCGCGATGCTGCCATTCCCCCAGCTTGTTGAAGATCCAGCGCTGTTTTTCGAAGATGGCGGACTCGATGTCGGCCAGCGTCACCCAACGCGGCGCCGTGATGGACAGGCCACGGTCGTCCACGGTGAAACCGATGGTACGACGCGACGAGCGCTTGAGCGTGTAGTGCACGCTGCGTTCGCCCACCAGCAGCAGCCGCGCATTGGGCTGCGGCTGTGGCCACGGATGCGAGGCGGGCGGGACCGGTTGCGCAGGCGCGACCCCCGGTGCCATACCCGGTGCCATGTCGGCGCCGGTCAGGGCGTCCGACAGCGGCAGCTCCATCTGGGAGCCGGGGGCATCGGGGGACGGGCGCAGCAATTTCATGCGGGCGTTTTGCTCCGGTAGCTCTCGGCATCGATTCTACGCATATCTCGTTCGATCCACGCCTCAACCTCTTGGTTGACCTGGTCCGCGGTCTTGTTGGCCGAGGAAATCGGCGCGCCGACGGAGACCGTGATCATCCCGGGATATTTCAGGAACGAGTTGCGCGGCCACAGCCGCCCGGAGTTGACGGCCATCGGAATCACCCACGCGCCGGTTTCCACCGCGAGGCGGGCGCCGCCGCTCTTGTAGCGGGTCTTCTCCAGGCCGGATGGCGTGCGCGTACCCTCCGGGAACATGATGATCCAGGCGCCTTCAGACAGCCGCTCCTTGCCCTGCCGCACGGCCGAGGCGAAGGCGCGTGTGCCTTCCTTGCGGTTGATATGCACCATCTTGAGCATGCCCAGCGCCCAGCCGAAGAAGGGCACCATCAGCAGTTCGCGCTTGAACACGAAGCACATCGGCTTGGGCAGCGTGGCCAGGTAAGCCACCGTTTCCCACGCCGACTGGTGCTTGGACAGCACCACGACCGGCTTGTCGAGCATGCCGTCGAAATGCTCGCGGCCTTCGTAGCGGTAGCGAATGCCGCAAATCACGGCGGCCGCGGCGGTGACCATCCGCGGCCAGCCGCGCACGAAGCGGTAGCGGCGGTCGGCATTCATGAAGGGAAAGACAATGAAGCACGCGCAGGCATACGGCGGCGTCACTACCAGAAGGAACAACGCGAACAGCAAGGAGCGGAGGAAAATCATCGGTGCGGGAATTGGGTTCAGGAACCGGCCTGGCGCGGAGCGCCATCGCCGGTGAGCAGCCAGCGCGCGAAAGCGCGCAGGTCGTCGTGGATCAGCGTGCCGGGCGGCAGGCCGCCCTTTTTCTCGGTCGTGGCGCCTTTGCCGGTCAGCACCAGGTGCGGGGCGCAACCCACCGCCAGCCCCGCCTCGAGATCGCGCAGCGAGTCGCCTACCAGCGGCACGCCCTTGAGCTCTACGCCAAAGCGTTCGGCCAGTTGCTCAAGCATCCCGGCCTTGGGCTTGCGGCAATCGCAGCCGTCCGCCGCCGTATGCGGGCAGAAGAAGACCGCGTCGACGCGTCCGCCGAGATTGGCCAGCGCCTTGTGCATTTTCTCGTGCATGGCGTTGAGCGCGCTCATCTCGAACAGGCCGCGGCCGATGCCGGACTGGTTGCTGGCGATCACCACGCGATAGCCGGCCTGATTGAGCGCGGCGATCGCTTCCAGGCTGCCATCGATGGGGATCCATTCGTCCGGCGTCTTGATGAACTGGTCGCTGTCGAGGTTGACGACCCCGTCGCGATCGAGCACGACAAGCTTGGGCGGTGTCTGCGGCATGATGGCCTCCCGTTATGGTGCCCGGCCGCTCAGGCGGCCAGCTTGGAGATGTCGGCCACGCGATTGGCCAGCACGTGCAGCGAGGCCAGCAGCGCCAGCCGGTTGGCACGCAGTTGCGCGTCTTCGGCCATCACCATGACGTCGGTGAAGAACTGGTCGACCGCCGCGCGCAGCTGCGCGAGGTCGCGCAGCGCGGTGGCGAAGTCGCCGTTGGCGAAGGCGGCGTCCACCTGCGGGCGCACGCTTTCCACCGCCTTGTGCAGCGCGCTCTCGGCGGCTTCCTGCAGCAGCGCCGGCTGCACGGTGCCAATGGGGTCGGTGTTCTTGCGCAGGATGTTGGTGATGCGCTTGTTGGCCGCGGCCAGCGCTTCGGCTTCGGGCAGCGCGGCAAAGGTGCGCACCGCTTCCAGGCGGGCCAGGATGTCGTCCAGGCGCTGCGGGCGCAGGCTCACCACGGCTTCCACCTCATTGGTGGTGTAGCCCTTGTCCTTCAGGTAGCCGCGCAGGCGGTCGTACAGGAAGTCGGCGATCGCGGCTTGCGCGGGCTTGACCGCGGCGATGCCGGCGAAGGCCTGCTGGGTGAGTTCCAGCAGTGCGCCGATCGACAGCGGCAGCGGCGTCTCGACCAGCATGCGCAGGATGCCGAGAGCATGGCGCCGAAGTGCGAACGGATCCTTCTCGCCGGTGGGCGACAGGCCGATGCCCCAGATGCCGACCAGCGTCTCCAGTTTGTCGGCCAGCGCGACAGCCAGGCTCACAGGGCCGGCCGGCAGGGCGTCGCCGGCAAAACGCGGGCGATAGTGCTCGGAGCAGGCCAGCGCCACGGATTCGGCTTCGTCGTCGTGACGCGCGTAGTACGTGCCCATGGTGCCCTGCAGTTCCGGGAACTCGCCGACCATGTCGGTCAGCAGGTCGGCCTTGGCCAGTTCGGCGCCGCGCATGGCGGCCGCTTTTTCCACGGCGATGCCGGCGGCGCCCATCGCGTCGGCGATGTGGCCGGCGATCTGCTGCAGGCGCTGCACGCGATCGAGCTGCGAGCCGATCTTGTTGTGGTAGACCACATTGGCCAGTTGCGGCACGCGCGAGGCCAGGGTCTTCTTGCGGTCCTGGTCGAAGAAGAACTTGGCGTCGGCCAGGCGCGGGCGCACCACGCGCTCATTGCCGCTGATGATGGACTCCGGCGTGTCCGTGGCCAGGTTGGAAACCACCAGGAAGCGGTTGCGCAGGTGGCCTTCGGCATCTGTCAGCGCGAAGTACTTCTGGTTGGTCTGCATGGTCAGGATCAGGCATTCCTGCGGCACTTCGAGGAAGACCTCCTCGAAATGGCAAGGATAGACCACCGGCCATTCCACCAGCGAATTGACTTCGTCGAGCAGGGCCTCGGGCATGACGACCTGGTCGGCGCCGGCCTGCTCCAGCAGCGCGTTGCGAATGCGTTCACGGCGCTCGGTGTAGCTGGCCAGCACGCGGCCTTGCGATTCCAGCACGGCGGCATAGTCGCCGGCCCGGGCAATCTCGATCTCGCCGCCAGACAGGAAGCGGTGGCCCTGGGTGGTCCTGCCTGCCTGGAGCCCCAATGCACTGACCGGCACCACTTCGGTGCCGAGAAGGGCCACCAGACGGTGCGCGGGGCGCACGAAATGCACGGTGCTGCCGTCCGGACGCTGGTAGCTCATCACCTTGGGGATGGGCAGCTTGGCGATGGTGTCGTCCAGTGCCGCCTGCAGGCCGGCAACCAGTTCGGCGCCGCGCGCGGTGTAGCGGTAGAAGAAGGCGTCGGCCTTGCCGTCGGAGGCGCGCTCCAGGGTTTGCCAGTCGATCGCTTCGACGCCCACCGATTTGGCCAGCGCGGCCAGCTTCTTGGCCAGCGGCGCCGTCGGCTCGCCGTTGGCGTCCAGCGCCACCGTCAGCGGCAGCACTTTTTCGCGCTGCTCGCGGTCGGGCGCGCTGCGGCGCACGCCGGTGACTTGCGCGGCCAGTCGGCGCGGCGTGGCGAAAGAGATGACGGCGGCGCCGTCATCCAGCAGGCCACGCTCGGACAGGCCGGCGAACAGGCCCTGCGCGAAGGCGTCGCCAAGGCGCGCCAGCGCCTTGGGCGGCAGCTCTTCGGTGAACAGCTCGATCAGCAGCGTATCGTTCGAATCGGTCAGGGTTTGCGACATGAATCGTTTCCAACAAGTTGTGGCACGCGCTGCGCCTTAGCAGCGCGGTGCAATAGTAGGTTCTATGCCGGACAACAGCCACAGGCCGTTTTGCTGGCGGAATTGCAGCGTGGTCGCTACGCACTCGCTGTCCGTGCTGCCGCCGCTGCTTGTGCTGCTGCCGCGGGTGCCGGGGGCGGGACGCGGTGCGAAGAAGCGGGCATCGAGCCGGCGCAGGCGCTTGTCGTAGCGGATCTCGTCGATGCGGCCACTTACCCAGAAATCGATCTTGGGCGGCAGCTGCGCGGCCGAGTAGTACGTCTTGATCTGGCGGCGTACCCGGCCGTTCACTGTCTCGGTCTCGGTCCACGTGAGCGGGTAACGGATCGCGCTTTCATAGGCGCGCAGCGGCACGCGGTGCCAGCCCAGATCCCTGGAGCCCGACAGGTCGCACGAGAACGTGCGCACCAGCTGGGTCCACTGGTCCAGCGAGTTGTTCGGGCCGAAGGCACCGTGCCAGTGCCGGTCGATGGCCTGCTGCAGTGCCTGCGGATTGGCTTCGCAGACATTGGACAGGTCGGCCGGCAGGTACAGCGCCTGCGGGCTCGGCACGGGCGCCGAGGCCTGGGCGGCGCCGGACGCTCCCAGGGCCAGCATCGCCAGGGCAGCGCATCCGCGCAGCGCGCTGCGCGCTGCGCGGGTCATGCGGCGGCCTCGCGTTCGCACATCGGAAAGCCGAGCGACTCGCGCGAGTCATAGTAGGCCTGGGCCACCAGCCGCGACAGGTTGCGGATGCGGCCGATATAGGCCGCGCGCTCGGTGACCGAGATCGCGCCGCGTGCGTCCAGCAGGTTGAAGGTGTGGGCGGCCTTGAGCAGTTGCTCGTAGGCGGGCAGCGGCAGGCGTTTGGCGGCGTCGGCCGGCGCGGCCTGCCCGGCGTCCTGCTTCGCCTCGGCGGCGCCCATCAGGCGCTTGGCTTCCGCTTCGTGTTCGGCGAAGTGGCGGAACAGGATCTCGGTATTGCTTTGCTCGAAGTTGTAGGTGGATTGCTCCACTTCGTTCTGGTGATAGACGTCGCCATAGGTCAGGCGGCGCGTCTTGCCGTTTTCTTCCCACTCGGTCCACACCAGGTCATAGATGTTCTCGACCTTCTGCAGGTACATCGCCAGGCGCTCGATGCCGTAGGTGATCTCGCCGGTGATGGGCTTGCAGTCGATACCGCCCACTTGCTGGAAATAGGTGAACTGCGTCACTTCCATGCCGTTGAGCCAGACTTCCCAGCCCAGGCCCCATGCGCCCAGCGTGGGATTTTCCCAGTCGTCCTCGACGAAGCGGATGTCGTTCTGCTTCAGGTCCAGGCCCAGCGCTTCCAGCGAGCCGAGGTACAGCTCGAGGATGTTCTCGGGCGCGGGCTTGAGCACGACCTGGTACTGGTAATAGTGCTGCAGGCGGTTGGGGTTCTCGCCATAGCGCCCGTCCTTGGGGCGGCGCGACGGCTGCACATAGGCGGCGCGCCACGGCTCTGGCCCGATCGCGCGCAGGAAGGTATGCACGTGCGAGGTGCCGGCGCCGACCTCCAGATCGATGGGTTGCAAGAGTGCGCAGCCCTGCCGGTCCCAGTAGGCCTGCAGGGTGAGGATCATTTGTTGGAAGGTCAGCATAAGCGAAGACTAGTAAGGGCCTGCACACAGGCCAGCAAGCAAGCAAGGGCGGGCGCCGGGCGGCAAAGTTGCCACGGCGCCTCACGAAGATCGTGCCAAACCCTGAATTCTATCGGTTTTTTTCGGGCTGCCCGCCATCGGCACGACCCTTGCATGAGTCACGGCATCCAATCCCGCCCGCGGGGCTGGCATGTGGTGTCGGCGTTTTGCAACGAATCGGGTAAACACCGAAGCCCTCTAAAGCTCTGCCGGATACTGGCCGTTAGTGTTTTTGTATACAGTATTAAGCAGAGCTGTGCATAACAGCCGAAACCGTCCGAATCAATTCATCAGGGGGACACCGGTCATGTCGCTACTTTCTCGGAAGCCTTATCTCGTCGCCATCGCAGTGATGATAGCCGCCGCCTTGCTGTCGGCTGTGGCTGGCTTGGCAGCCTGACAAGCCTGCTGGCCCGTCTGCTGGCCCGTCTGCCGGCCCGGCCGCCGTCAGCGTTGCTGGCGGCGGCGCCAGGCCGCCAGGGCCAGCACCAGCAGGCAGGCTGCCAGCGCCGGTATATTTCCCCAGCGCACATAAGGGGTGAGACCCTGTGTGCCCTGCACATTGGCGGTGAGCGTGCCGACCGTGAAGGCTGGCAAGCGCGCGGCCACCACGCCGTCCGGCGTCACCACGGCAGTCATCCCGGTATTGGTCGAACGCAACATCGGCCGGCGCATTTCCAGCGCGCGCATGCGCGAGATCTGCAGATGCTGGTCCAGCGCAATGGTGTCGCCGAACCAGGCCAGGTTGGTCACATTGACCAGGATATTGGCCGGCACCGGCTGGCTGCGCAGCGTCTCGGCGATTTCCTCGCCGAACAGATCCTCGTAGCAGATATTGGGTGCCACCATGATGCCGCGCACCGGCAGCGGGGCTTGGTCCAGTCCGCCGCGGCGGAAGTCCCCGAGCGGCATTTTCATCATGTCCACGAACCAGTGGAAACCCAAGGGAATGAACTCGCCGAACGGCACCAGGTGGTGCTTGTTGTAGCGATACAGCCGTTCGGTCAGCGGACCCAGGCCGAAGACGCTGTTGGTGAAATCGACCGGTGAATCCGCCCCGGCGGCGCCAAACAGCACGGTGGTGCCGCTGGCCACGGTGAAGTCGCGCACCGCGATGGCGATGTCCACGGGCAGGTCCTGCAGGATCACCGGGAAGGCGGTCTCGGGCGTGACCACGAGATCGGCCGGGGCGGCCGTGATCAGGTCGCGGTATAGCTCGATGGAGCGCTGCACGCCGGCTGGTTCGAATTTGATGTCCTGTGCCACATTGCCCTGCAGCAGCCGCACGGCAATGGGCTTGCCGGCCGCGATAGTCCAGGCGACCGGCACCAGCGCGGCGCCGCCCAGCGGCAGCGCCACGGCTCCCGCCAGGGCGAGCGCGCCGGTGCGCTTGCCGCCCGGGCCGGCGCTGCCGAAGCCGCGCACCGCTGCCACCAGCAATGCAGCCACAGTTGCCGCCAGCGCGCCGATGCCGTAGACCCCGATCAGCGGCGCGAAGCCGGCCAGCGGACCATCGGTATGGGCGTAGCCGCTCGACAGCCAGGGAAAACCGGTGAACATCACGCCGCGCAGCCATTCGGACAGCCCCCAGGCCGCGCCGAAGGCGAGCGGCGCCAGCAGCGTCACGGAGGCCGCGCGCGTCCGGCGCGCCATCAGCCAGTGCCATGTCGCGGCGGCCAGCGCCGGAAAGAGCGCGATGAAGCCGGCAAGCAGCAGCACGGCAAGCAGCGCCATCCAGGCTGGCATCTCGCCATAGACGTGCATGCTGATATAGAGCCACCACACGCCGGAGAGGAACCAGCCCAGGCCAAAGGCGTAGCCGGTCGTGGCCGCGCCGCGGGTGCGGGGCGCATCGGCGACCAGCGCCACCAGCCCAGCCAGCGACAGCAATTGCAGCCACCACCAGGTATGGGGCGCGTAGGCCTGGGTATGGGCGACACCCAGGACGGCGGCCAGCAACAGTCGGGGCAGGCTCACGCCGCGCGCGTTGTCGCGCCCGGCGCTGGCGGCGCCGGGCCATGCCTGGAGCAAGCGCTTCATGCGCCGTCCACTTCGGGCGGGTTGAGCGGGGCCTCGCGGCGCACCAGCAGCAGGTGAGCCTGGCGGGCGTCGGCGCGCAGGACTTCGAAGCGCATCGGGGGCAGTATCACCACTTCGCCGCGATGCGGCACGTGGCCGAGGTGGTTGCTCAGCAAGCCGCCCACGGTGTCGACGTCGTGATCGGAGAAGTGCGTGCCGAAGGTTTCGTTGAACTGCTCGATCTCGGTCAGGCCATGCACGCGCCAGCCGCCATCGGGCAGTTGCACGATCTTGTCATGATCCTCGTCAAGGTCGAACTCGTCCTCGATGTCGCCCACGATTTGTTCCAGCACGTCCTCGATGGTGACCAGGCCGGCGACGCCGCCATACTCGTCCACCACCATCGCGATGTGGTTGCGGTTGATGCGGAAGTCGCGCAACAGGATATTGAGGCGCTTGGATTCGGGGATGAATACAGCCGGGCGCAGGGTCTCGCGCAGGTCGAATTCCTCGTCGGTGTAGTACCGCAAGAGGTCCTTGGCCAGCAGGATGCCGATGATGTTGTCGCGGCTGCCTTCGTAGACAGGAAAGCGCGAGTGCGCCGTCTGCCGCATGAAGGGGATGAAGCTCTCCGGCGCGTCGGCGATATTGACGGTGTCCATCTGGCCGCGCGGCACCATGATGTCGCGCGCGGTGAGTTCGGAAACCTGGAACACGCCCTCGATCATGGAGAGGGAGTCGGCGTCGATCAGGTTGCGCGCATGCGCATCCTGGAGCACCTCGAGCAATTCAGCGCGGGTATCGGGCTCGGGGGAGATGAAATCCGAGAGCCGTTCGAGCAGGGATCGGGGACGGTCGGCTGACTTCGAACTGGGGTAAGGGTCGTTCATGGCGCGGCGAGCGCGGGGTGGATATCGGTTGAAGGATACACTAAAAGGGTTTGGGATCTGTGACGGGGGGTGTTGGGGTGGGGTTTGAAACTGCGACTTCTGCTTCAACTGCTTAACTTCAAGGTCAAAAGCAACTGCAGTTTCACCACCCCTGCGGCCAGGTACACCTTGACGGCTCGCTTCGCATCGCGGGTGGGTGATTCCCGCCGTGGGGGCGGGAATCGCGGCTACACCTGGCTTTCAGACCTTGTTTTTGACATCTGCCTGGTACGGGTCGGCGAAGCCGAGCGCTTGCAGCGTTTCCGTCTCGATGGCTTCCATTTCCTCCGCCTCAGCGTCCTCTTCGTGCTCATAGCCCTGCGCATGCAGCACGCCGTGCACGATCAGATGCGCATAGTGCGCCTCAAGCGGCTTCTTCTGCTCGCGCGCTTCCTGCTCCACCACCGGGCAGCACAGCACGATATCGCCGCTGACCGGATCGGACTCATGCTCCGCATAGGCAAACGTGAGGACATTGGTCGCGTAGTCCTTGCCCCGGTAGCTGCGGTTCAGGCTGCGGCCTTCTTCCTCGCCGACGAAGCGGATGGTCAGCGTGGCATCGGCGTACAGCGCTGACTTGGCCCAGGTCTGCACCTTGCGCTGCGTCGGCAGGCCGCGCCGGCCCCTGACACCCCCNNNCCTCGCCGTACTGCAGCGCGAGTTCCAGCGACGGGGGCGTGGCTGGGGTGCCGGTGGTGGTGACCACGGGCGTGGCGGTGACGGCCACGGATAGCGCGTCATGGTTGTCCGGGCGCACCAGCAGGCCGGCCTGCTGGCGGTCGTCGGTGTGCTCGGCCAGCAGCGCGAGCACGCCGTCGGCGGCTTGCGAGAGGTCCACGGTGATGCTGCGGCCGTCAGGCAGTTGCACGCGCACGGCGTGCGCCTGGGTCTTGCGCGCGCGGCCGTCGGCGTCAAACAGGATCAGGCTGGCGGGGGAGGAGTTTGCGTTCACGATGTTGCGTTCGGTTAAGCGTCTCGGTGTTGAGCGTGATATTCGTCATAGGCATCGACGATGCGTGCCACCAGCGGATGGCGCACCACGTCGAGGCTGGTGAAGCGGGTCATGGCCACGCCGCGCACCTCGCGCAGCACGTGCTGCGCTTCCACCAGGCCGCTCTTCTGGCCGCGCGGCAGGTCGATCTGGGTGGTGTCGCCTGTGATCACCGCCTTGGAGCCGAAGCCGATCCGGGTCAGGAACATCTTCATCTGCTCGGGCGTGGTGTTCTGCGCTTCGTCCAGGATGATGAAGGCGTGGTTCAGCGTGCGCCCGCGCATATAGGCCAGCGGCGCGATCTCGATCATCTGGCGCTCGAACATCTTCTGCGTGCGGTCGAAGCCGAGCAGATCGTACAGCGCGTCGTACAGCGGGCGCAGGTAGGGGTCGATCTTCTGCGCCAGGTCGCCGGGCAGGAAGCCCAGGCGCTCGCCGGCTTCCACCGCCGGGCGCGTCAGCACGATGCGCTTGACCGAGTCGCGTTCCAGGGCGTCCACCGCGCACGCCACGGCCAGGTAGGTCTTGCCGGTGCCGGCCGGGCCGATGCCCAGTGTGAGGTCATGCGAGAGCACATTGCGCAGGTAGTCGCGCTGCATTGGCGTGCGCCCGTGCAGGCCCGCGCGGCGCGTGTGCAGTACGGGCGATTCGTCCTCGAGGGCGTCGGCCTCGGCACCGCCGGCGCCGTCCGGCACATAGGCGCCGTGCGCGGCGACCTGGCGCGCTTCGACCAGCCCGAGCTGCACGTCGTCGATCGACAGCGCTGTGCGGGCCTGGTTATAGAAGCGCTCCAGCGCGGCGGCAGCGTCGCGCGCGTAGGCGCCGCGCACCGTCATGCGGTGGCCGCGGCGCAGGATGGTGACGTCGAGGGCCTGCTCGATCTGGCGCAGGTTTTCGTCAAGCGGCCCGCACAGGTTCTGCAGGCGGGTGTTGTCGTCCTTGGGGGCGACGAATTCGGCTGAGGGAATTTTCATCTGGGAACAAGTGGCGCAACGCGGCCTGGATTACTGGCGCACTACGATTTCGCCGCGCAGCGAGTGCGGGAAGGCTTCGGTGATGGCCACGTCCACCATCTCGCCGACCATGCGGTCGCGGCGGTCCTGGGGCACGCCCGGCAGCGCAAAATTCACCACGCGGTTGTTCTCGGTGCGGCCGTGCAGCTCGGTCGGGTCCTTGCGCGCCGGGCCTTCCACCAGGATGCGCTGCACCGAGCCGACCATGCCTTTGCTGATGCGCTGCACGTTTTCCTCGATGGTGGCCTGCAGGTGCTGCAGGCGCCGCAGCTTGACCTCGTGCGGCGTGTCGTCGGCCAGGTTGGCCGCCGGCGTGCCGGGGCGCGGGCTGAAGATAAAGGAGAAAGAGGTGTCGTAGCCGATCTCCTCGATCATCGCCATCAGCTTGTCGAAGTCCGCCTCGGTCTCGCCGGGGAAGCCGATGATGAAGTCCGACGACAGCGACATGTCCGGTCGCAGCGCGCGCAGCTTGCGGATGATGCTCTTGTACTCCAGCACGCTGTAGCCGCGCTTCATGGCCATCAGGATGCGGTCGGACGCATGCTGCACCGGCAGGTGCAGGTGGTTGACCAGCTTCGGGCAGCGCTCGTACAGCTCGATCAGCCGCGGCGTGAATTCCTTCGGGTGACTGGTGGTGTAGCGGATCCGCTCGATGCCGGGGATCTCGGCCACGTACTCGATCAGCAGCGCGAAGTCGGCGATTTCGCTGGTGTCGCCCATGGCGCCGCGGTATGCGTTGACGTTCTGCCCCAGCAGCGTGACTTCGCGCACGCCTTGCCCGGCCAGCCCGGCGACCTCGGCCAGCACGTCCTCGAACGGGCGCGAGACTTCCTCGCCGCGGGTGTAAGGCACCACGCAGTAGCTGCAGTACTTGGAGCAGCCTTCCATGATCGAGACAAAGGCGCTCGGGCCTTCGACCCGCGCCGGCGGCAGGTGGTCGAACTTCTCGATCTCGGGGAAGGAGATGTCCACCTGCGAATGGCCGGTCTGGCGGCTGCGGTCGATCATGGCGGGCAGGCGGTGCAGCGTCTGCGGGCCGAACACCACATCGACATAGGGCGCGCGCTTGACGATGGCGGCGCCTTCCTGGCTCGCCACGCAACCGCCCACGCCGATCACCAGATCGGGCTTCAGCGCCTTGAGCGCCTTCATGCGGCCGAGTTCGGAGAACACCTTCTCCTGCGCTTTTTCGCGCACCGAGCAGGTGTTGAAGAGGATCACGTCCGCATCTTCGGGGTTGTCTGTCTTTTCCAGGCCTTCGGCGGCGTGGAGCACGTCGACCATCTTGTCCGAGTCGTACTCGTTCATCTGACAGCCGTAGGTTTTGACGAAGACTTTTTTCATGGTGCCGATCTCAGTGGTTGACCTGGGGGCATCAGGGTTTTATGGGGACTCAACAAATCCGGGAGCCACGGCACGTTGCCGCGTCCCGGACGACGATCATTGCGCGGTTTTCTGTTCCTGCTCGCTCAGCACCCAGGCCGTCAGCAACTGGCCGTAGAGGTCGAGCTTGAACCGCACCGGCAGCTTCTGGCCGGCCACCGCCGCGATGGGCAGCAACTGGTTGTCGGTGCCGAACAGCCGCAGGCCGGGCGCCACGCCAACGGTCTTGCCGTCCAGCGTTGCCGATTGCGGCGCGCCGGGCGACGGCGCGGCGAGCACCAGCCGGGCTTTCGCCGCGTCGGCCGGGATCACCCGCAACGGCGCCTGCCCGTGTGCCGTTACCGGCAGCAGCGCGGCGCATGTGGCGAGCGATGCGGCAAGCAGGGTCGCCCGCAGGAACAGGGCAGGGCGCGCGGCACGGTTGGCTGACATGGAGGCTCCGGCGAAAAACGGTTCGGGAAACGAAGGCGATGCGGGTCGTCCGCGGCAAGCGGCGCACCAGCCAAGTCTACGCGCACCGTGCCGCCGCGCCTGGCGCAGGCCGGGCAACCCGGTATTCTACCCGGTCGCCCGCCGCCCGCGCTGGCCTAGAACAGTCCGGATGCTTCCTGCAGCACACGCCGCTTTGAGACCGTCCCCATCAGTTCGCGCCCGCCGTTATCGCGGATCACCGGGATGCGGTTGAGCGCATGATGGGTGAACAGGCTCAATGCGTCGGGCAGGCGCGACTCGGGGGTGAGCGTGGGGAAGTCGCGTTCGCACAGCGCAAACAGGTCGGCATCCGGCTGCTCGCGCAGCGCGCGCTGCACGGCGTGGATCGACAGCGCGCCCAGCAGGCAGCCATTGGGCGCCACCATATAGAGGTAGCGCGTGCCGGTCTCGGCGAACTTGTCGCTGGCCTGTCCCAGCGTCGCGTCCGGGCCGATCGTGGTGTCGGTGGGCTCGCACAGCCCGGCCAGCGTAAGCGCCCGCGCGCGGTCCGCCGCAGCCGAGGCTTGCGTACGCTCGGCCACCACGCTGTACAGGGATAAGGTCTGGCAGCGTGAGGCGGTGTAGTAGGCCGCCGCCGCGCCGATCATGCCGGGCAGCAGCAATGCCGGCGCCAGCGTCATCTCGAACACCATCAGCACTGACATCAGCGGCGCCTGGCTGGTGGCGGCCAGGAAGGCGCACATGCCCACCAGCGGCAGCAGCGGCGCGCCGCTGCCTCCCGGCACGGCGGGCGCCAGCAATTGCCCGAGCGCGGCACCGACGAACAGCGAAGGGGTGAACACCCCGCCCACCGCGCCCGAGCCCATGCTGAGCACGGTGGCCAGCAGCTTGGCCAGCAGCACGGCCGCCAGCGACACGCTCAGGGGATGCGCCATCAGGATCGACTGGATGGTGTAGTAGCCATTGCCTACCACCTCCGGCACCCAGATCGCCAGCACGCCCACCAGGGCGCCGCCCAGCGCCAGGCGCGGCACCATGCCGCCCGGCACGTGGGCGAAGGCGCCCTTGGCCAGGCTGGAGGCGCGCATGAAGAGGGCGCCCGCGACACCGGCCAGCACGCCCAGCAGCACGGCGGCGAGCAGCATCGGCGCGTGCAGCATGTCAGACGGTACATGCAGGCCCGGGTACAGCGGCTGCAGGCCGCCGTGCAGCTGGCTGACCACGGTGCCCGCCACCGAGGCCAGGAACAGCGGCATCAGCCGCTGCACCGCCACCGCGCCGAACACCACCTCGGCGACAAAGACCGCGGCCGACAGCGGCGTGTGATACACCGAGGCCAGCCCCGCTGCCGCGGCGCAGGCCGTGAGCATGCGCCTCAGGTTGGTGTCGCCATCGGGGCCGGCTCTGCCGCGCGCCGACGGGAACAGCGAGCCGCACAGCGCGGCGAGCTGGATCATCGCGCCCTCTTTACCGACCGAGCTGCCGGTGACGATGGAGCAGAACGACGACAGCGCGCGCAGCAATGTGATGCGTACAGGCAGCCGCCCCGTGCCGCTGGCGACTGCTTCCATATAGTCGGAAACGCCGGGTTGTGCCGCATTGAGCCTGGCCGCGGCGGTCAGCAGCAAGCCCGCGACCACGCCGCCGAGGGTCGGGATCAGCACCCGCCAGGCCAGCGCCAGCCCGGCAAATACGGTGACGATATCCGCATGCGTGCCAAACATCACGTAGCCGCTGGCGTCCAGCGCTTCCTTGAACAGGGTGGTGACGATGGCAGCGGCGATCCCTACCGGGATGGCTGTAAAGAGAGTGACTTCCTGGTCTTCGATGAACCTGAACCGCATCGTGACGTCATCCGGGGGGGAGGATGGATCCGGGCCGGGCATGCCCGTGCCCGCGGGGGCACGGCCAGGCGGGACCAGGGCGTGCCTGGCCGCCATGATAGCGCAGCGCCACCCGGACCCATCGGGCCCATCGGGGCGCCTGCCGCGCGCGATAGCGCCAGGCTGGTACACTAGCGGTCTTTCCTCCTAAAGAAGCGGGGGCAGTCGCCTCGTTTCGCCGGTCGCTCTTTTCCGGTTTTCGGTTTTCTCACTCACGTCGCCCCCGCGATTGGCGCACCACATGCGCAAAGGGCGGCCGAAGCGTCAATTCATGTCTTTTTCCGATCTTGGCTTGTCCGACAAGCTTATGCGTGCCGTGGCCGAACAGGGCTATACCACGCCGACTCCGATTCAAGCGCAGGCGATTCCCGCCATCCTCAAGGGGGGCGACCTGCTCGCCGGCGCGCAGACCGGCACCGGCAAGACTGCCGGCTTCACGCTGCCGCTGCTGCAACTGCTGTCCGAATCCCCGGCTGCCCGCGAACCCGCGCGCGGACAGCGCCTGCCGGTGCGTGCGCTGGTCCTGACCCCCACCCGCGAACTGGCTGCCCAGGTCGAGGAAAGCGTCCGTAACTACGGCAAGTACCTCAAGCTGCGTTCGATGGTGATGTTCGGCGGCGTGGGCATCAATCCGCAGATCGAACAACTCAAGCGCGGTGTCGATATCGTGGTGGCCACGCCTGGCCGCCTGCTCGACCACCTGTCGCAACGCACCATCGACCTCTCGCACGTGGAAATGCTGGTGCTGGACGAAGCCGACCGCATGCTGGACATGGGCTTTATCCACGACATCCGCAAGATCCTCAACGTCCTGCCGCCGAAGCGCCAGAACCTGCTGTTCTCGGCCACCTTCTCCGACGAGATCCGTGGCCTGGCCGACCGTCTGCTTGACAATCCCGCATCCATCGAAGTCGCGCGCCGCAACACCACGGCCGAGACCGTGGCGCAGCGCGTCTACCCGGTGGACCGCGAGCGCAAGCGCGAACTGCTGGCCCACCTCGTGCGCGAGAACGACTGGCACCAGGTGCTGGTGTTCACCCGCACCAAGCACGGCGCCAACCGCCTGGCCGAGCAGCTCGACAAGGAAGGCCTGTCGGCGCTGGCGATCCACGGCAACAAGAGCCAGTCGGCCCGCACGCGCGCGCTGACCGAGTTCAAGGCCGGCACACTGCGCCTGCTGGTGGCCACCGATATCGCCGCGCGCGGCATCGACATCGACCAGCTGCCGCACGTGGTCAACTACGACCTGCCCAACGTGCCCGAAGACTACGTGCACCGTATCGGCCGCACCGGCCGCGCCGGCGCCGAGGGCGAGGCGATCTCGCTGGTCTGCGTGGATGAAACCGCCTTGCTGCGCGACATCGAGCGGCTGATCAAGCGCCAGATCGAACAAACCATCCTGCCGGGCTTCGAGGTCGATCCGAGCATCCCGGCCGAG
>NZ_JFJV02000199.1:0-4452 GCF_000611145.1 Cupriavidus sp. SK-3
CCCGCTCGTGGTCCGCCAAGGCATCGGCGGTACGACGAGTGACGGAGAACCAAGGTGCGCGGACGGTAGGTGTTGACCGCGAACAGTGGAACTCGCCTGAAGTCCGATGGGAAGCCATTGGGCGGTTGAAGCGCCGGGGGTATCGACCCAAGCCATTAAGGAGGGTCTTTATTCCCAAATCCAATGGAAAGGAGCGCCCTCTGGGCATTCCGACCATGTTGGATCGAGCCATGCAGGCCTTATACCTGCTGGCGCTGGAACCGGTGTCCGAAGGGACGAGCGATCCGAACTCGTATGGGTTCCGGATCAATCGCTCTACCGCGGACGCCATGTCTCAGCTATTTGTCTCGCTATCCCAGAAGGCTTCGGCTCAATGGGTGTTAGAGGCGGATATCAAAGGTTGCTTTGACCATATCAGCCACGACTGGCTGGAGCGCAATGTCCCTATGGACAAAGTGATCCTGCGGAAATGGCTGAAAGCTGGCGTGGTATTTCAGGGTCAGCTTCAGGCGACCGAGGCCGGAACACCACAGGGGGGCATCATTTCCCCGACTCTGGCAAACGTGGCGCTGAACGGGTTGGAACGACAATTGGTGGAGTCCTTGCGGACAAAACTCGGAGTCGCCAACGTACGGAAGCATAAGGTGAACGTCGTGCGGTACGCAGACGACTTCGTGATCACCGGCAGTACGCCGGATGTTTTGGAGCACGAAGTGAAGCCGTGGGTAGAGGCGTTCCTAGCAGTACGGGGGCTGACGCTATCGACGGAGAAAACGCGGATTGTCCACATTGCCAACGGCTTCGACTTCCTTGGGTGGAATTTCCGGAAGTACTCGGGAACGCTGCTCATCAAGCCAAGCAAAAAGAACGTGCAGACGTTCTATCGCAAGGTGAAGGAAGTCATCAGTGCTAACAAAGCGGTAAAGCAGGCGGGTCTAATCGCTCTGCTGAATCCGATGCTAAGGGGCTGGGCGCAGTATCACAGTCCAGTGGTTGCGAAGGCAACGTTCACACGCGTGGAGCACGATATTTTTCGGGCTCTATGGCGATGGGCGAAACGGCGACACAGCGGAAAGGACTCTGGCTGGGTGCGGAAGAAGTACTATGCATCGGTCGGGGAACGGCACTGGGTGTTCGGGACCACGGTAACAAAGGCGGGTGGTAGTAGCTACTGGAAGGAGTTGTACTCGCTTTCGAGTACGATCATTCAACGGCACACTAAGATCAAAGGGAGCTACAACCCCTTTGATCCCGAGCAGGAGCAGTATGGCGAAAAGTTGCGACAGGAGCGCATGCAATCAAGCATGTCGCACCGAAAGCAGTGGATCAAGCTGTATCTGTCCCAGCGAGGGCTGTGTGCGGTGTGTCAGTGCAAGATAACCAAAGAGACCGGGTGGGAAGATCACCACTTGGAACCGCGTATTCTCGGCGGGTCCGATGCTCTAGGGAATCGCGTGCTGCTGCACCCGAACTGCCACATCCAAGTTCACCACTACGGTCAAACTGTTGTGAAACCGGTGTTTAATTAACATTTGCAGAAGACATGAGCCGTATGCGGGGAAACTCGCACGTACGGTTCCTCGGGGGGGATGGGTCAGCAATGACCTGTCCCTACCCTCCACACTCCGGCCTGCGCGCATTCGTGCGCGGGCTTTTTTGTTTCATTCCTCTATGACACAACGCGTCCGCACCCGCTTCGCGCCGAGCCCGACCGGCTTCATTCACCTCGGCAATATCCGCTCCGCGCTCTACCCCTGGGCCTTTGCACGCCGCATGAAGGGCGATTTCATCCTGCGCATCGAAGACACGGACGTCGAGCGTTCGTCTCAGGAGTCGGTGGACGTGATCCTGGAGGGCATGGCTTGGCTCGAGCTCGATATCGACGAAGGCCCGTTCTATCAGATGCAGCGCATGGACCGCTATCGCGAGGTGGTCAAGCAGATGCTGGACAGCGGGCTGGCCTATCCCTGCTACATGAGCACGGAGGAACTGGATGCGCTGCGCGACGCGCAGCGCGAGCGCGGCGAGAAGCCGCGCTATAACGGCTTCTGGCGCCCCGAGCCGGGCAAGGTCCTGCCGGAGCCGCCGGCCGGGGTGCAGCCAGTGATCCGCTTCAGGAATCCCATTGGCGGCAGCGTGGTCTGGGACGACGCGGTCAAGGGGCGCATCGAGATCTCGAACGACGAGCTCGACGACCTGGTGATCGCCCGCCCGGACGGCACGCCCACCTATAACTTCTGCGTGGTGGTCGATGACCTCGATATGCAGATCACCCACGTGATTCGCGGTGACGATCACGTCAACAACACGCCGCGGCAGATCAACATCATCCGCGCACTCGGCGGTACGCCGCCTGTCTATGCCCACTTGCCGACCGTGCTCAACGAGCAGGGCGAAAAGATGAGCAAACGCCATGGCGCCATGGCCGTGACCGGCTATCGCGACGAAGGCTATCTGCCCGAGGCCGTGCTCAACTACCTGGCCCGCCTGGGTTGGGCGCATGGCGACGCCGAGATCTTCTCGCGCGAGCAGTTCGTCGAGTGGTTCGACCTGGAGCACCTGGGCAAGTCGCCGGCGCAGTACAACCCCGAGAAGCTGGCCTGGCTCAACAACCACTACATCAAGGTGGGCGACAACGCGCGCCTGGCCGGGCTTACCCAACCCTTTATCGAGGCGCTGGGCGGCAAGGTGGAGGGTGCCAGTCTGGAAGGTGTCATCGCGCTGGTGAAGGATCGTGCGAATACCCTGAAGGACGTGGCGCAGGCGGCGATGCTGTTCTATCGTGGCGAGCCGCAAGCGGACCCGGTGCTCAAGGCCGAGCATCTCAACGCCGATATCCTGCCGGCGCTGCATGCCCTGGCTGCACGGCTGGCGGCCCTGACGGAATGGAAGCGGGAGGACATCAGCGCAGCATTCAAGGCCGTGCTGGCCGAGTTCGGCCTGAAGATGCCGAAGCTGGCCATGCCGGTGCGCCTGCTGGTGGCGGGGCAGTTGCAGACCCCCGCCATCGACGCCGTGCTGGAGTTGTTCGGGCGCGACACCGTGCTGCGTCGCATCCAGGCCGGACTTGCCTGAGGGAATTTGCAAAAAATCCTGGCGGGGGCTTGCGCTTCTGCCAGGACTTGAGCATAATCTCGTTCTCCCTGCAGCGCGGACAAGAACCAAGCGGGCTTAACGGATGGAAGCGGTGGTAGTAATTTCGCAGTAATGCGGATCGCTGAAAAAGTTAAAAAAAGGGTTGTCGAAAAGCAGGGTTGTTTATATAATCTTGCTTTCGCCGAAACGACGAAACAAACGCGAAACGACAGCGGTAGGTAGTGAATCAGTAGTGCCGTACCATGGGGCTATAGCTCAGCTGGGAGAGCGCTTGCATGGCATGCAAGAGGTCAGCGGTTCGATCCCGCTTAGCTCCACCAAAATGCCGGAGGTTTTGATTTTAGTGAATCAAGACTTTCAGTGCGGTGAAGATCTGCTTGTTAAGGTCTTCGTCGCGCAAGACGGAACAAGTTGAAAGACAAGTTTCTGTCCCCTTCGTCTAGAGGCCTAGGACATCACCCTTTCACGGTGAGTACAGGGGTTCGAATCCCCTAGGGGACGCCAAATAACGAACGTAACCAAACGTTCGGTTTGTCGTCAGGAGCGTTGGCTCGTGGTGATAAGTAAGAGTATGGAGTGGTAGTTCAGTTGGTTAGAATACCGGCCTGTCACGCCGGGGGTCGCGGGTTCGAGTCCCGTCCACTCCGCCAAAACTAAACCCGCATGGTTATGCCATGCGGGTTTTTTCTTTTGCTGTCCGGCAATTATCCCGGTGGCTCGTTGATAATCTCCGGCCAATCGACAGCCGATCGTGCTGTGGCTGTGCGCGGCACATTATTCGCGGTTGTGTTTCCTGGGCGGCAGGACATTATTGCGATAGTGCTCCGCTATAGCCCTGCATGACCCCGCCCTTAATCGATTTGCTGCTCAAAAGGGGTTGTCAAAGGGCAAAGTTGTTTATATAATCTCGTCTTCGCTGAAACGAAGAAACAAACGCGAAAACGACGGCGTTGGTAAGCCGCGATGCAGCAACGCAGTACATGGGGCTATAGCTCAGCTGGGAGAGCGCTTGCATGGCATGCAAGAGGTCAGCGGTTCGATCCCGCTTAGCTCCACCAAATGCCGGAAGTTTCGAGTCTGGTGAATCGAGGCTTCCATTGTGGCGAGGATCTGGTTGTTAAGGTCTTCGGCATGCAAGACGGAACAAGTTGAAAAACAAGTTCTTGTCCCCTTCGTCTAGAGGCCTAGGACATCACCCTTTCACGGTGAGTACAGGGGTTCGAATCCCCTAGGGGACGCCAGATAACGAACGTAACCAAACGTTCGGTTTGTCATCAGGAGCATGGCTCGTGGTGATAAGCAAGAGTATGGAGTGGTAGTTCAGCTGGTTAGAATACCGGCCTGTCACGCCGGGGG
>NZ_JFJV02000199.1:4511-23317 GCF_000611145.1 Cupriavidus sp. SK-3
ACTAAACCCGCATGGTTATACCATGCGGGTTTTTTCTTTTGCTATCCGGCATTTACACTGGTGGCGCATTGATAATCTCCGGCAAATTCGGCGCCGCTCGCGCAGCGACGGCGCGTGCGTATTATTTGCCTCTGTCTTTCCTGGGTAGTCGGATATTGTTGCGTAGCGCTTGCGGCCGGACCGTCGGCATGTCCTGCACATGCCTGCCGGGTCACAGGCAAAATCCATCCGGCACGCGCGTCAGGGGGGGGCAGGCTTAACCGTCGTGGCAACGGCTGACGGTAACGAAGTAGCGCACCAGCAACGAGCCCGCGATGGCCAGGCTGATACTGTTGGCCATCCAGAACCCAGCGGCGCCATGCGTGAAGGCTGGCAGGGCGTCGATCAGGCCAAAACCAAGCACGTAACCGCCACCCAGGCCGACGCCCCAGAGGGACAGCGCATAGATCAAGGTCGGCACCAGTGCGATCTTGTAGGCGCGCAGGATGAATGCCGTCATGACTTGTACCGCATCGAAGGCCTGGTAGAAGGCAATGAACAGCATCAGCGGCAGGGCGGCGCCGACCACCGCAGGGTCCTTGGCATAGGCATGCAGCAGCGGCTCGCGCAGGATCCACAGCATGCCGCCGACCATGATCGCGAGCGCCGCCGCCAGGCAGATCCCGTGCCGGGCGATGCGGCGCGCCGCCGTCCGGTCACGCGCGCCAAGGGCTTGCGCCACCAGCGTCGAGGTGGCGATTGCCAGTGACAGCGGCAGCATGTAGGCCACCGCGCCGAGGTTGGCAATGATCTGGTGCCCGGCCAGCACGACGGTGCCCATGCGCGTGATGAAGATCGACATCAGCGTGAACGAGGTGATCTCGATCAGGTAGGTCAGTCCCATTGGCACGCCCAGCCGCAGCAGCGCGCGGATCGGCCGCGCCTGCGGCCATGCCCAGCTGGAAAATATCTGCAAGGGACGGTACGCCGCGTTGCGCCGCAGGATCAGGACGCCGGAGATGCACCAGATCCAGCTGATCAGCGCCGAAGCGAGCGCGCAGCCGGGTCCGCCCATGGCCACGAGGCCGAAGCCGCCGCCGATGAACCAGGCATTGAGCGGAATCTTCACCGCCAGCCCGGCAAGCTGCAGCACCGTCACCATGACCGGACGCGACAAGGCATTGTTCAGCGCGGAATAGATGCGAAAGCCCAGCGCGGCCGGCAAGCCGAAGGCCTGGAGATGCAGGTAGCGCGTTGCCTTCTCAACCAGTTCGGGCGGCGCCCGGGCAAAATCCAGCAGCGGACCGGGGAACAATAGCAGCAACATGCCAGGCACGGCCAGCGCCAGTCCAAGCCAGGCGGCTTGCCTGACCTCGCTGCCGATCTCGGCACTGCGCCCGGCCCCATGGAGTTGGCCGGCAATCGGGGCAAGCGCCTGCAATACGCCCATCAGGCTGATGTAGATCGTGACGTAAATCGATCCGCCCAGTCCCACCGCCGCCAGGTCGATCGCCGAGGCGCGACCCGCCATGATGGTATCGATCACGCCGAAGGCGATCACTGCGAGCTGGCCGACCAGGACCGGCGCGGCCAGCACAGAGATCCGGCGGATATCCTGGAGTGCGGTCATGCGTCGTGCCGTTGCCCGGGAGAGGAGTACCAGCGATCTCGTCGAACCATCTGTGTCCGTCTCAGGGTTGGCGGGGCAGCCGGCGCGTAGGCGGGCTGGACTTGGGCGGCGCTACGCGGGACATATCAACCAGGCGATACATGCGGAAGCGCTCATCGCGGTCGGAGGGGCGGCGGCCTTCCCAAATCAGCCGCCATTCGAAATGCGAGATGCTGGTGGGCTCGCCGTAATCGACTGGATCATGGCGCAGCAGGATGTCGCATCCGTCCGCTGGGCCGCCAAAGCGGATATGGCCGAAATACGCGAACGACGCCAGTTGCGCATCGCCCATCCGGATCGGTTGCACGCAGTTATAAGTGGCGGGCAGCGCCATCGAAGCGGCTTGCGCCACGTCGCGATAGGTCTTGCCGTAGTTGATCGATGGCATCCACAGGGTCATCGCCAGCACCCACATCAGCGTGGTGCCGGCGGCCGAGATCACCACGGGGCGCCAGATCTGCTTGGGTGCGCGCGACAGCCGCCAGCGCACGATCAGGATCCAGGCCACCGTTACCAGCAGCGCATATACCACTGCGCGGATAGTGAAGTCTTCCTGGAAGCCCGGCAGCAGGCGGTGGATATTGGCGGCGATGCGCGGCGGCTGGCCCGTCGTCCTGGCGATCCACATGAACCAGACAAAGCCGCCGAAGATGGTGAAAAACAGCAGGGCGAACCAGTCGATTGCATTGATGGCCGCGCGCGTGAGCGTAGGCAGGCCGAATGCAGCCAGTACCGCCATCGGCGGCAGCAGCAGGATGAACTGCACATCGCCCGGCTGGCGCAGCAGGAACAGCATCAGCAGCGGCGGCAGCAGCATGGCAAGCGGCAGCGCCACATGCGGCGCACGGCGCATCCCTGACCAGCTCAGCCAAGCCCAGCCAGCAATCGGCCATACCGGCCACGTGAACAGCAGCAGGTTGCGTGCGACGAAGTTGAGCGCGGTGGCGTTCGGCGCGCCATAGGTGCGGCGGTCGTAGCGTGACCACTCGCGGATAAAGGTCACGGCGTCGCTGGGGTCGGTGGCGCCGAAGTAGGCAGCGGCCATCCAGGCCGCCACCATGGCAAGCGCCAGCGGCACGCTCACCAGCAACACGCGCGGCAGGGGCAGGGGCTTGCAAGCCAGGCCGCAGACGATGATCGACGCGAGCAGCACCAGCGGGATGACCGGTCCGCTGGACAGGGTCAGCGCGCCGAGCCCGACGCCCAGCCAGATGCCGCCCTGGACCGGTTTGTCCAGGCTGCGCACCATGCCGTACAGGCTCATGGCGACAAAGCAGACCTGGCCCACCTGCGGCGTGGTCTCGTGGCCGCGCATGGCCAGGCCGACGCAGGCCAGGAAGATCAGCAAGGCACCGTCGGCCAGCGTGCGGCCGTAGTCGCGCGCATTGGGCTGGCCGCCGAAGACATAGGCAAAGGGCTGTACCTCGGCGCGCCGGCCAAGCAGGTAGGTGGCGTACCAGATCAGGGCGCAGGTGCCGAAGTAGAAGAGTGCGGTGGCCACGCGCGACGCGTCCGGCGCGCCGAGCCAGCCGCCAAACAGCCGGATCATGACGGCCCCGACCCAGAATACCAGGGGGCCGTCTTCCCCATAGGGGCGGCCCACGATATTGGGCATGAGCCAGTCCTGCGCGCCCCCGGTGGCCAGTTGCCACATCACGCCGAAACCGGCCGCGTCCTCATTCTTCCACGGGTCGCGGCCAAACAGGCCGGCCAGGCCGTAGATGATGCAGATGGCCAGCAACAGCGCGCGCGGAAGCGTGCCGGTGGCGGCTGCGGTCAGGTGGACACGGGAAGTCTTGGCTGCACTCATTGATCGGTCGGGCTTGGGGCGGCCGGGACGGGCGCTCCCGGTTGGCTACATCCGGCTCATTCGCATGGGACACCGCCGATGCGGGGCGGAATGCGCAATGGTATCGGACGAAGTGCGCCTGGCGCTGGCGTGAACGGCGCCAACCGCGCGAGGGCTGCAAAAGCAAAGAGGCAGCCGATGCTGCCTCTTTGCTTGGGTGCGCGGCGCCGGAGCATCTTGTCCGAAGCCGTGCAGCGAGCGGGCTCGCGGCGAATTACTTCGCGGCGGCCTTGCCCAGCTTGCTGCCGAACTTCTGGCGGAACTTCTCGACGCGGCCAGCCGTGTCCATGATCTTCTGGGTGCCGGTGTAGAACGGGTGCGATTCCGACGAGACTTCGATCTTGGCCAGCGGGTATTCCTTGCCGTCGCGGGTGATCGTGTCGCGCGTCTGGATGGTCGAGCGGGTCACAAAGCTGAAGTCGTTCGACACGTCGAGGAACACGACTTCGCGATAATTCGGGTGAATGCCTTCTTTCATGATGTTTCCTTTCAGGTTGGGTAGCCAGTCCGTTGTTTGCCGCGCTGCTGCCGGATATTGCGGCGAACGAACCACTTGCCGATAACGGACAATCCGGGATTATCGCAGAAAAACAAAAAGCTGGGCAAGATTTGAATGCGCCAACAGGAGGACGGGCGAGCACGCAAAAAAATCGACCTTTCGTCACATGGCGCCCGGATCCTGGCGGTAGAACGCCGCCAGCGAGTCATAGAGGGCAGGCCAATATCGACGCAGGCCAACCGGCTCGACAAAGAATGTTTCCGATGCCACGGCGAAGAACTCGCTGGGTGCCTCGCAGCCATAGGGGTCGATCACGCGCAGCGCGGGTGGCAGCCGCTCCGGATGATCCCAGGCATGGTCGGATTGCCTGTCGCAGGCCTCCGCGAAGCGGTCGTATTCGGACAGGAAGGTCTCGGCCCACTGCTCGCGGTCGATGCCGGGGTGGAGTACGCGCGAGAAGGGCGGTACGCCGTCGGGCTCGCCATCGAGCATGTCGAGCTTGTGGGCGAACTCGTGGATGACCACGTTATAGGTGTCGTCCGGGTGGGCGTGGCGCGCGTTCAGGCCGGCGCCCGGGGTCTTCACGTCGGGCCAGGAAAGGATGACCGGGCCGTGTTCCCAGGCTTCGCCGCTGGCTTCCTCGACCACGCCGTGCACCAGCCCGATATCGTCCTCGACGGTACGTCGGATGACGAACTCGCCGGGGTAAAGCACGATGCCGCGCCAGCCGCGATACCACTCGATGCCAAGCCTGAGGATGGGCACGCATGCCTGCACCGCCACGATCGTCACCATTTCATCGGTAAGAGGCAGGTTGTGCGCGGTGGAGTATTCCTTTTCGGCGATGAAGAGCGTAGCGAGTTCGCGCAAGGCGGCGAGATCGGCGGCGCCATAGCGCTGCACGAAGGGCAGGCTCGCCACCGTGTGTGCCCACAGCGCGTCGGGGATCGCGTAGTGCTCGAGTTTGCGCACGCGCGAGCGCGCACGCAGGAAGTGGCTCAGTCGGCCGAACATGGGACTCCTGCAGGTGTGGCATCGAGGTGGCGCGCGCAGGAAGCAGGACGCGGAACCCAAAGCCAGGTCAGGACATCGGCAAGTAATGCATCGTAGTGCAAAAATGCAAAAAGGGCGCACCGAGGCACGCCCTTCCTGTGCGATACCAGCGCGCTAACCAGCCGCGCGCGGCACAGCGAACGATCAGCCGCCTCTGCGCATCATATCGAAAAACTCGGCGTTGTTCTTGGTCGCCTTCATCTTGTCGAGGATGAATTCCATGGCCTGCACTTCGTCCATATCCGAGATGAACTTGCGCAGCACCCACACCTTCTGCAGGATATCCGGCTTGATCAGCAATTCCTCGCGGCGGGTGCCGGACTTGTTCAGGTTGATCGACGGATAGACGCGCTTTTCCGCCAGGCGGCGTTCCAGGTGCACTTCCATATTGCCGGTGCCCTTGAATTCTTCGTAGATCACGTCATCCATGCGGCTGCCGGTTTCGATCAGCGCGGTGGCGATGATGGTCAGCGAGCCGCCTTCTTCCAGGTTGCGCGCGGCGCCGAAGAAACGCTTGGGGCGTTGCAGCGCGTTGGCGTCCACGCCGCCGGTCAGCACCTTGCCCGAAGCCGGCACCACCGTGTTGTAGGCGCGTGCCAGGCGGGTGATCGAGTCCAGCAGGATCACCACGTCGCGCTTGAGCTCGACCAGGCGCTTGGCCTTTTCGATCACCATTTCGGCAACCTGCACGTGGCGGATGGCGGGCTCGTCGAAGGTCGACGCCACCACTTCACCGCGCACCGAACGCAGCATTTCAGTCACTTCTTCCGGCCGTTCGTCGATCAGCAGCACGAACAGGTCGGCTTCCGGATGGTTGTTGGCAATCGCATGGGCGATGTGCTGCAGCATCACGGTCTTGCCGGACTTGGGCGATGCCACCAGCAGCGCGCGCTGGCCGCGGCCGATCGGCGCGATCATGTCGATGATGCGGCCGGTGATGTTTTCCTCGGCGCGGATTTCGCGTTCGAGCGTGAGCGGCCGGTTCGGGTGCAGCGGCGTCAGGTTCTCGAACATGATGCGGTTCTTCACCGCTTCAGGCGCCTGGCCGTTGACCTTGTCCACCTTCACCAGCGCGAAATAGCGCTCGCCGTCCTTCGGGGTCCGTACTTCGCCCTCGATCGTATCGCCGGTATGCAGATTGAAGCGGCGGATCTGCGAAGGGCTGATGTAGATGTCGTCCGTGCTTGCCAGGTAGGAGGTCTCGGGCGAGCGCAGGAAGCCGAAGCCGTCCGGCAGGACTTCCAGCGTGCCGTCTCCGAAGATGGTTTCGCCCAGCTTGGCGCGCTTCTTCAGGATCGCAAACATCAGCTCCTGTTTGCGCATCCGTTGTGCATTGTCGATCTCGAGGGTCGCGGCCATTTCGAGAAGCGCAGACACGTGAAGCGATTTGAGTTCTGTCAGGTGCATAGACGAGGGGTACAGAGGCGCCCGGACGGGCTGGACCTAAAGGAAGGGGGAAGAAATGAGCGAACGCTCGGGGAAGTTGTTGGTGCCATCTTAGCACAATCCGGACGGTGCGCCAGGACTGGCGCACGGACGTCGGATTGTGGCTACAACCGGGGAGGCGCTTGGCGGCACCTCGCCCCGGTCAAGCGACTTACAGATTGCCGTCGAGGAAAGCGGTCAGTTGCGACTTGGACAGTGCGCCGACCTTCTGCGCGGCAACCGCGCCATTCTTGAACAGGATCAGCGTGGGAATACCGCGGATGCCGAACTTGGCCGGCACTTGCTGGTTTTCGTCGACGTTGATCTTGGCGATCTGCAGCTTGTCGCCGTAGTCCTTGGCCACTTCATCCAGGATCGGGGCGATCATCTTGCACGGGCCGCACCATTCGGCCCAGAAGTCGAGCAGGACGGGCTTGTCGGACTGGAGCACGTCGGCGTCGAAGGAGGCGTCGCTCACATACTTGATTTGTTCATTCATGGCGGAAAACCTCTGGTTTCGCTCTGTTTGATTTGAAGGCGGGATTTGCCGAACCGCTACATTACACGAGTTTGCGCATACCCGTAGGCAGGCGCATCACCCGGTGCGTGCGGGCCCGAGCGAGGGGCACGCCACGGAAAGGCGGGTTTTGCTCATATGTTACCAGTTGACGGGAATTCAATACCTTCCCGGTCAAGGTCACGGTGCGTTGCCGTACACGGCGGGGAAAGACATTGTTGTGCGGCGAAGCATGGAGGCATTCTGCCCCGGAAGGCTGGCCCTGTTGAGTGATTCTATTAATCGGGGCGAGAGCTTTTCTTAATCGGAGGCTGCGGCAAAGGCCGACGCGGCGCGGCCGGCGTATGATTTATCGGACACTTCGCTTTGGTGCCGCATGGCCCGAGCGCTCCCTTGCGTGTTCGCGAATGTGCGGCGCGCCGGGGCGCGTAGAATACAAGCATGCGCCAGGCCTTGCGCCCGGCGCCTTCCCGCGCAACAGACAAGGCAAATCGACCATGACGCCAGACACCCCTTCCAAGCCCGATCCGCAACAGCCGCCCGAAGTGGGACACCTGAGCGACGCGCTGGATCACATCAATAGCGCGGTCGAACAGAACAGCATTGCCGGCGGCGCGGCCAAAGGTCTTCTGTACAGCATCATCGAGACATTGGGCGCGCTGGTCGGCGATCCCGACCTTCCCGAGCATGCACGCTCCGGCTACCAGGGCCTGCTCGAGACCGCGCGCGAGATCCGCGCCCGCCTGGAGGGCGGCAGTCACTGAAGATCCTCGGGGTTTTCCCGTACTTTCCACGTTGCCCGAGCGCGCTGGCCGGCTCGCCGGCCAGGCAGCGCATGCCTGCGCGCCGCGCGCCATGACTACCGATCCGGCCGCCACACTCGCTTCATGACTTCGCTGCAATTCCGTCCCGGCCCCGAGTTCCTGCCGCAGGCTGCCGCTTCGGCCTGGTATTTTCTCGACCATTGCGGGGAGCAGCAAGCCGCTGCGCACGTGGTAGTGCCTACCGCGGCGCAGATTCCCGGCGTGCGGCAGGCGCTGGATGCCGCGGCGCGCGCTGCCGGCGCGCCGCGCCTGCTGCCGCGCGTGCTCACGCTTGGCCACTGGTTGCTCGATCTGCCGCCCGACCCGGTGCCGGTGCGCAGCCATGCGGCCCGGCTGCTGGCGGTGCAGCAGGCCATCCGCGCGCAGGACTGGTTGCGGCGCGCCTTCGGCGCGCAGACCGAGGCAGCGGCGTGGGGGCTGGCGCAGACGCTGCTGACCATCAGCGACGAACTGAGCGCGCGCTGGCTTGACGATGACGCCATTCGCGATGAAGACATCGACGGCGACGACCGCGCCGCGCTGCTGCAAGGCGCGCTGGAACGAACCTACGCACATTTGTCGTCGCGCTTCCTTGGCGAGGAGGCGCGCATCGTGATGGCCTTCTGGCAAGCCTTGTCGGGCCCGGACGATCCGCTGCCGGCGCGCCGCCGCGTTCTGCACCGGCTGGCCCAGCACGTGGCGGGGCCGGTGATCTGGCTGGGGCCGACTCCGCCCGCGCCGATCGAGGACGCCTTCCTGAAGCAGGCCGCCGAACTCGTGCCGGTGATCCGCATCGGCTATGACTGGTCGGCGCAGTCCACGCCGTCGGAGAGTCACGCTCTCGATACTGGCGGGGATGATGAAGACGCCGCCGCAGGGGCATTCGACTGGTATGACACCCTGCTTGCCCTGTGGCCGGAGGCCAGGTTGCCGGGAGCGCAGGAAGCGGCGCCGCGCCGCGCGCCGCGCGGCCTGCCGTCCGGGCGCCCACGCGTGCGCGTGATCGGCAGCGCGCGCTTCGAGGACGAAGCCGGCGCAGCCGCTGACCAGCTTGTGCAGTGGCTCAATGAAGGCCGGCGCCACGTAGCCCTGGTTGCGCACGATCGTGTGGTGGCGCGGCGCGCGCGCGCCTTGCTGGCGCGCGCCGGCGCGCCGGTGCGCGACGAAACGGGCTGGAAACTCTCAACCACGCGCGCCGCCGCCGCGCTGATGCGCTGGTTCGATCTGCTCAACCAGGACGGCGATACCTCGGCCCTGCTCGACCTGCTCAAGAGCCCGTTTTGCCTGCCGGATTTCCCCTTGCGCGGCGCGGCCATCGCCGCGCTGGAGCGGCAGATTCGCCGCGACGGCATCAGTGGCGGCTGGCGCCGCCTGCAGCAGCGCTTCAGGCCGGACGCCGCGGACGAATCACGCGCGAGCGCGGATGAAGCCAGCGCCGGCGATGACGCGGAGCAGGACGCCCGCCGCGCGGCGCGGCAGGCCGCGTGCGAGCTGGTGCAGTGCCTTGCGGCCGAAGCCGCAGCCTGGCCGCGCGGCAAGGCGCAGAAACCGGTGTCGACCTGGCTGGAGCGGCTCGATGCCACGCTCGACGTGATCGGCATGCGCAATGCGCTGGCCGCCGACGATGCGGGCAGCCAGCTGCTCGACGCGCTGGCGCGCCTTGCCGACTTGCCTCAGGACGAGACGGGCGCGCTCGCCACGCTCGATCTCGGCGAGTTCCGCTCCATGCTGTCGGCCTTGCTCGAATCGGTCGCTTACAAGGAGCCCTCGGCCAGCGGCGCCGCGCGCATCACCATCCTGCCGCTCAACGGCGCGCGCATGCGGCGCTTTGATGGCGTGGTGGTGGTGGGGTGCGACGATACGCAGCTACCCTCCAGCGCGGCGGAACTGATGTTCTTCTCCAACCAGATGCGGCGCGAACTGGCGCTGGAAGATCGCGAGGTGCGCTTTGCACAGCAGGCGCGCGATCTTGCCGAGGTCCTGCTGAATAACGATGACGTCGTGCTGACCTGGCAACGCCTTGGCGCGCGCGGCGAGCCCAAGCACGTGTCGAGCTGGATCGAGCGCCTCAGCGCGCTGTGCTCGCGGGCGGGCGCGCCCATCGAGGCGAGTGCCTTGCCCGCGCAGCACGAGACCTTCGCCGAGGTGGGCGGAATGCCCGCGCCAGCTGCTTCGGAACTGGTGCCTGCGCGCTGGAGCGCGCAGGCGTACAACATGCTTCGGCGCTGTCCCTACCAGTTCTTCGCGGGCCGCATGCTCGGGCTGGCCGGGCTGGAGGTCGTCAGCGACGATCTGGAAAAACGCGATATCGGCGAGCTGCTGCACCGCGTGCTGTTGCGCTACCACCGCGAGGCATCGCAGGAAGGCTTGCGCCACCAGGACGCCCGGCTGGCGCGGCTGCGCGAGATTTCCGACCACGAGTTCGGCGCGCTGATGAAGGAAGACGGCAACGCCATCGGCTATTACCGCCGCTGGTGTGAAGTGCTGCCTTCCTACGTGGCATGGCAGGCCGAACGCGAGGCGCAAGGCTGGTTCTGGGACGATGGCGAGTTGGACGCCACCGTCGACCTGCCCATGCCCGATGGCCAGCCGCTGCGCGTCAACGGCCGCATCGACCGGCTCGACCGCGCCCGCGATGGCAGCCGCGCGGTGCTCGATTACAAGACGCAGAGCGTGCTGCGTCTCAAGCGCAAGGTAGGGGACGTGGAAGAGGATTGCCAGTTGCCATTCTATGGATTGCTGCGCGCCGACGTTGCCGGTGGCAGCTGGGTGGCGCTTGAGGGTGTGAAGGATGGCCCGCCCGCGTCCCAGCGCGAGGTTGGCTTGCCTGACTTCGACGCCGCGGTGGCCTGGCTGGAGCAGCAGTTGCGCACCGACGTGATGCGCTTGCGCCGGGACGCGCCGTTGCCGGCTTTCGGCGATGCCAGCGCATGCACCTATTGCACGGCCCGCGGCCTGTGCCGCAAGGGTTTCTGGGAAAGCACGGCGTTGCCGCCGCAGGTGGGAGGGCGCGCATGAGCATCCATGCCTATTTGCGCGATGGCGAGCCGATTGCCGAGGCTGAGTTCACGCGCGCGGCCTGCGACCCCGCCCGCTCGGTGGTGGTCGAGGCCTGCGCGGGCAGCGGCAAGACCTGGCTGCTGGTGGCGCGCCTGTTGCGCCTGTTGCTGGCTGGCGCGGCGCCGCACGAGATCCTTGCCATCACCTTCACGCGCAAGGCCGCCGAGGAAATGCGCGAGCGCCTGCTGGAAGTGCTCGCGCAACTCGCGCGTGACGATGACGAGGCGGTGATCGCCGCGCTGACGCAGCGCGGGCTTCCCCCCGATGCGGCACGCGTGGCACTGCCGCGCGCCCGCGGCCTGCACGCGCAGGTGCTCGCCGCGCCCGGCCGCATGGCCATCGATACGTTCCACGGCTGGTTCGGCACCCTGCTGCGCGGGGCGCCGCTGGCGTCGGGCATCGTGCCGGGCGCCACGCTGCGCGAAGACGCGCTGCGCATGAAGCGCGAAGCGTGGGCGCCGTTCTGGCAGGCGCTGGCAACACCGCCGTACGCCGACCTGCGCGCGGCGTTCGAGCGGCTGGTCGACGCCATCGGCGAGTTCCAGGCGCGCGCGCTGCTTGATGCCATGTTCCACGCGCGCAGCGAGTGGCTGGCGTTCCGCGAAAGTGCCGATCCTGCGCAGGCGCTCGCCGCCGACCTTGGCGAGGATGCGCAGGTCAACGTGCTGCTCGAAGTACTGGCCGACGACAGCTGGCTCGACGCTTGCCAGGGCCTTGCTTCGCAGTTGGGCAGGGGCGGCAAGACCGAGCAGGCGCATGCCACGCGCCTGGCTGACGCGATCATGGCGATCCGCGCCTGGCGCGAGGCGGGTGCCGCAGGAGGCGAGCCCGCCGAGCGCGCTTTCGCGGTACTGCGCGATGCGTTCTTCACTGCCGCGGGCAAGCCGCGCTCGCTGCGTGCCACCGCGGCGCTGACCAAGGCGCTGGGCGGCGAGGCGATGGTCGATGCGTTCCTGGCCGAGCACGGCGAGATGTGCGCCGCGCTGGAGCAGGTGGCGCAGCGCCGTTGCGAGGCTGCGGTGCTGGCGGTCAACCTTGCGCTCTACCACTTGGGCGATGCGCTGCTGACGCGCTACCAGCACCACAAGTCCGAGCAGCGCGCGATGGACTTCGCTGACCTTGAGTGGCTGGCCGCGCGGCTGATGGGCGATGAAGAGACCGCCACCTACCTGCAGGTCCGGCTCGATGCACGCTACCGCCACCTGCTGCTCGACGAATTCCAGGACACCAACCCGCTGCAATGGCGAATCCTGCAGGGCTGGCTGGCCGGCTACGCGGGGCTGGGCGAGCGGCCTACGGTGTTTCTGGTGGGCGACCCCAAGCAATCGATCTATCGCTTCCGCCGCGCCGATGCGCGTCTGTTCCAGACCGCCAGCGAGATGCTGCAGTCCGGTTTCGGCGCCACCGTGCTGCGCACCAACCGGACCCGCCGCAATCGCCCCGAGGTGCTGGACTGGGTCAACGCCGTGTTCGATGCCGCGCGTGCCGACGGCCGCTATCCACTGTTCGAGACACAGACTACCGCGCTCGGCGAGCCGGGCGGGCCGGTGTGGCTGCTGCCGCTGGTCGAGCCCGAGGAAGAGGCAGGGGGCAACCCCGGTACGCCGGAGGGCGAAGCCACCGATGAAGCCGGCGAGGCCGTCCCGAAAGCCGCAGCGCACCGCGATACGCTTACCCAGCCGCGACAGCATGAGGGCGATTCGCTGCGGCTCGAAGAGGGCAGGCGCGTGGCCGCCTGGCTGCGGCATATCCGCGCCACCGTGCCGGTCGCCGATAGCGATGGCCCGCGGCCCGCGCGCTGGAGCGACATGCACTTGCTGGTGCGCCGCAAGACCCATCTGGCGGAATATGAACGGGCCTTCCGCGAGGCCGGCATTCCGTGCCTGAGCCCGCGCCGGGGTGGCTTGCTGGCCACGCTCGAAGCGCTCGACCTGTCGGCGCTGCTGGCCTTCCTGATGACGCCGGAATCCGATCTGGACCTGGCCCATGTGCTGAAAAGCCCGCTGGTGGGCGCCACTGACGAAGACCTGATTGCTATCGCGCAGATGACACAGGCGCGCGAGCCGCGGCCGGGATGGTGGGCCTGCCTGATGGAGCAAGGGCTGCCCGAGTTCAGCAGCCCCGCGCTGCGCGACGGCATCGCGCGGCTGCGCCACTGGCTGGAAGTGGCGCCGCATCGCCCGGTGCATGACCTGATCGACCACATCTACCACGGCGGCGAAGTACGCCGCCGCTATGCCGAAGCCGCGCCTGCCGAGATCCGGGACCAGGTGCTGGCGAACCTCGATGCCTTCCTGAAGCTTTCGCTCGATCTTGACGGCGGCCGCTACCCTAGCTTGCCGAAGTTCATCGACGAGCTGCAGGAAATCCGCCGCGGCGAAGAAGGCGAAAGCCCGGACGAAGGCGGCATGGCCGACAACGCCGAGGATGCCGAGGGCGAAGCCGATGCCGACGCCGCCGACAACGCACAGGACGCGGTCCACATTCTCACCGTGCATGCGGCCAAGGGCCTGGAGGCCCCGTTCGTCGTGTTGCTGGACGCAAACCACAGCGATGCCGCCCCCGACCGCGGCGGCATCCTGATCGACTGGCCGCCGTCGTCGCCCGTGCCGGTGCATTTCTCGGCGTATGGCAAGCGCAGCACGCGCGGGCTGGCACGCGCGCCCTTGTTCGAGGCCGAGGCTGCGTTGGCCGAGCGCGAGAACTGGAACCTGCTCTATGTGGCGATGACACGCGCGCGCCAGGGCTTGCTGGTGAGCGGCGTCAAGGGACGCGCGTCGCGCAGCGCCGACAGCGGCGAAGGCAATCGCGAGATCGCGGGAAGCTGGTATGCGCGATTGCTCTCAGCCAGGGTCGGGGAGGAAGTCGATCCCTTTCCGCCGGCCAGCGCGCAGGACGTGGCGGGCGCCGCGTCAGGCAACGACGCGCGCGTGCGCTATACGGATTTTCGCCAGCGTTACCGCGAGGCGGCCGAAACGCTGGCGCCGGTGCTGGAGTGGGAAGACGAGGCGGCGGAGCAGGGTGCGAGCCCGAGCGAGGATGGCCATGCCATCGTGTTCGATGCCGACGCGGCTCGCCACGGCGAATTGCTGCACGCGCTGCTGGAACGCGTGACGCGTTACCCCGAGGCGTTCGAGGGGCTGCCCGAACCCGAGGTGGTCATGCGCTGGTTCCCCCTGGCCGGAGCCGGCACCGCGCAGGCGCGCGCGCTGTGGCGGGACCAGGCGCATGCGGCCGTCGAGGCAGCGCGCCTGATGCTGGAGGCCCCGGCCTTGCGGCCGCTGCTGTTTCCGCATGCGGCCATCAGCGCGCGCAACGAGGTTGAGCTCTACGATGCGCGCGGCCGCCTGCTGCGGATCGACCGTCTGGTGGAGTTCGCCGACCGGGTGGTGATCATCGATTACAAGTTGCGCCTGCTCCCGCAGGAGCACGCCGCCTACGCGCAGCAGCTTGCGCGTTATGTGGCGGCGGTCAGGCCGATGTTCCCCGGGCGGCCGGTCGAGGCTGGCGTGGCCACGGCTGACGGGGAGTGGATTGCGGCGCAGGCGCTGCAGACGGAACGCCAGGGTTCCCTGTTCTAGATATGTCCTGGATCATGGCAAGGGTGGGGGAGGCGCGGCAGAATAGCTAACGTCGGCGGCGCGGGCAGGGGGGGGCGAAACTGGCCCCCATGCCGCGGACGCAACGCGGCCGGACTGCCGTGCGGGAATATTCTGCTGAAGGCGGATTGTGACCAGCGGACGATCGGCGCCTGGCGCAAGTGCTTGATGCACATGCGGCAAGAAAGCGCGATGATGCGGGGGGGATGCTGCGGATACGACTGGGGAGTGTTAGGGGGACGAGCCCGACCCTCGGCACTGGCGGAAAACGGCTGTGGCTGCTTCGTTCCCGACCTGACCAGGTTGACCGCGCCGCCATGCGAGGAGGCCCGTCCGGTCGGCATTGTAACCCAGAGCGGACGGATCGGGCAGATTTCCCGCGAAATTGATTGAGTAAAGCGCATGGCCCAGGCAACGCCAGGGCGTGCAAGGACGGAAACGCGCTAGCCGCCAGCGTCGGGACGTAACGCGGCCCGGCTGGCGGATATGGCAACCATGACACCAGCGAGACCTGCGATGAATGCCAACGAACAGATGCTCCGTACCACGCTGCCGCCCCAGGACATCTCCACCGAAGTCTTGCTGGAGAAGTACGCCAAGGGCACGGAAGCCACCGCCGCTGACGTGCGCCTGCGGGTGGCGCGCGCGCTGGCCGAGGCCGAACCAGAGTCGCAGCGCGAGCAGTGGGCCGAGCGTTTCCTGTGGGCGCAGGAGCAGGGTTTCGTGCCTGCCGGGCGCATCAACTCCGCGGCCGGCACTCGCATCGAGGCCACGCTGATCAACTGCTTCGTGCAGCCCGTAGGCGATTCCGTATCGCAGCCGGCCGGCGGCAAGCCCAGCATCTACACTGCGGTGGCGCAGGCGGCGGAGACCATGCGCCGCGGCGGCGGGGTGGGTTACGATTTCTCCGCGATACGCCCGGCCGGGGCGCTGGTGCGGGGCACGCACTCGCGCGCCTCGGGGCCGGTGTCCTTCATGAAGGTGTTCGACGCATCCTGCGCCACGGTGGAGTCGGCCGGATCGCGCCGCGGCGCGCAGATGGGCGTGCTGCGCTGCGACCACCCGGACATCGAGGCCTTTATCCACGCCAAGGACCGCGGCGACCTGACCAATTTCAATATCTCGATCGGCGTGAGCGACGAATTCATGCGGGCGGTCGAGGCCGGCGGAGAGGTCGAGCTGGTGCATGAGGCCGAACCCGCTGCCCAGGCCATCGCCGGCGGCGCCTACCGGCGCGACGACGGCCAGTGGGTTTACCGCCGCGTGCCGGCGCGGCAGCTGTGGGACCAGGTGATGCAGGCCACCTACGATCACGCTGAGCCCGGCATCCTGTTCCTGTCCCATATCAACGACGACAACAATCTCTATTACTGCGAGCGCATCGAGGCCACCAATCCCTGCGCGGAGCAGCCGCTGCCGTCTTATGGCTGCTGCGACCTCGGCTCGATCGACCTGACCCGCTTCGTGCGCCAGCCCTTTGGCGCGGACAGCCGATTCGATTTCGAAGGATTTGCCGAAGTGGTGCGGCTGGCGGTGCGCATGCTCGACAACGTGCTGGACGTTACCTATTGGCCGCTGCCGGAGCAGCAGGCCGAGGCCCATGCCAAACGCCGCATTGGGCTGGGCTTCCTCGGGCTGGGCAGCGCGCTGGTGATGCTGGGCATCCGCTACGACAGCGAGCCGGGGCGCGAGCTGGCCGCGCGTATAGCGCAGGCCATGCGCGATACCGCCTACCTGGCATCGGCCGGACTGGCGCGCGAGAAGGGCGCCTTCCCGCTGTTCAAGGCCAAGGAATACCTGGCCAGCGGTTTTGCGCAGCGCTTGCCGCAAGCGGTGCGCAAGGCGATCGGCCGCGACGGCATCCGCAATTCGCACCTGCTGTCGATCGCCCCGACCGGCACCATCACGCTGGCGTTTGCCGATAACGCATCGAACGGCATCGAGCCGGCCTTCTCGTGGACCTATAACCGCAAGAAGCGCATGGCGGACGACAGCTACAAGGTAGTTGAGGTAGCCGACCATGCCTGGCGCCTTTATCGTCACCTGGGTGGGGATATGGCGCAACTGCCGGACAGTTTCGTCACGGCGCTGCAGATGTCGGCGCTCGATCATATGAAGATGCTGGAGGCGGTGCAGCCCTTTATCGATACCAGCATCAGCAAGACCGTCAACGTGCCTGAGGACTATCCCTATGAGGCTTTCCGCAACCTCTACCTGGAAGCCTGGCGGGCCGGCCTGAAAGGACTTGCCACCTATCGCCCCAACAGCGTGCTGGGGGCTGTGCTGTCGGTGACGCCGCCGCCGGCCGTGCCCGCCGCGGTGGCAACAACCGACGACCCCCTGCGCAGGCCGTTCGAGAGCCGTCCGGTGGGCGATCTCGAAGGGGTGACCTCCAAGGTCGAGTACATGACCTACGAGGGCCACAAGACGGTCTACCTGACCGTGAACTTCATGCGCGTGGCGGGGCTGCTCGACGGCAAGCCAGTGGCGGTGGAGCGTCCGGTGGAGTTTTTCATGCCGGCCGGGCAGCGCAACGACGGCCAGCAGTGGATCACCTCCACCATGCGGCTGCTGTCGATGGTGGCGCGTTCGGGCGGATCGATCGCCAAGGCGCTGGCGGACATGCGCAATGTGGTGTGGGACAAGGGCACGGTGCGCTACGGCGTGCTCAAACGCCAGGACGGCACCGAGGTGCCGCGCTTCCATGATTCCGAAGTGGCGGCGATCGGCTATGCCTTGCAACGCATCCTGATCAAGCGGGGCTTTCTCGACGCCGATGGTGCCCAGGTGCCGGTGGCGGCGCTTGCCGCCCGCCTGGCTGGGTTGGAAGGGCCGGACAGTGGTAGTGCCGGCGGCAGGGTCCCGGCCGGGGCGGTCAGTGGTGGCGGCGCGCCGGCAACAGGGTTGGGGCTGGGTTCGGGCAAGCCTTGTCCGGAATGCGGCGCCCATGCCTTGCACAAGGTCGATGGCTGCGCCAAGTGCGCCAACTGCGGCTATGTCGGCGAATGCGGCTAGCGGCGTGGGGGCCGGCGGTTTGGATCGCGCCGGTCCCGTGAATCCTGCCTGAAGGACGGCCGCCTTTTGCTACAATCGCCGCCATGAGTTATCAAGTGCTAGCGCGCAAATGGCGCCCCCGGGATTTCACCACGCTGGTCGGCCAGGAGCACGTGGTCCGCGCGCTCACGCACGCGCTGGAGCAACAGCGGCTGCACCATGCCTACCTGTTCACCGGCACGCGGGGCGTCGGCAAGACCACGCTGTCCCGGATCCTGGCCAAGGCGCTGAACTGCGTCGGGCCGGATGGTAACGGCGATATCACCGCGCAGCCTTGCGGGGTGTGCAAGGCCTGCACCGAGATCGACAGCGGGCGCTTCGTCGACTACATCGAGATGGACGCCGCCTCCAACCGCGGCGTCGACGAGATGGCCTCCCTGCTCGACAAGGCGGTGTACGCCCCGACGGCGGGGCGCTTCAAGGTCTACATGATCGACGAAGTGCATATGCTGACCAACCACGCCTTCAACGCCATGCTGAAGACGCTGGAAGAGCCGCCCGCGCACGTCAAATTCATCCTGGCCACCACCGACCCGCAGAAGATCCCGGTGACGGTGCTGTCGCGCTGCCTGCAGTTCAACCTCAAGCAGATGCCGCCCGGCCATATCGTCAGCCACCTCGACCACGTGCTGGGTGAGGAGGGCATCGTGCGCGAAGCCAATGCGCTGCGCCTGCTGGCCCAGGCCGCCCATGGCTCGATGCGCGACGCGCTGTCGCTGACCGACCAGGCCATCGCCTACAGTGCCGGCCAGGTGTCCGAGGCCGCCGTGCGCGGCATGCTGGGCGCCATCGACCAGAGCTACCTGGTGCAATTGCTGGATGCGCTGGCAGCCGAGGATGGCGCCGCCATGCTGGGCGTGGCCGACGGCATGGCCGATCGCAGCCTGTCGTTTGCCGGGGCCTTGCAGGATCTCGCTTCGCTGCTGCACAAGATCGCGCTGGCCCAGGCGGTGCCCGCCTCGGTTCAGGAAGAATGGCCGGAAGCGGCGGAAGTGCGCCGCTTTGCCGCTGCGTTCGATGCGCAGGAAGTGCAGTTGTTCTATCAGATCGCCAATCTTGGCCGTAGCGAACTGGCGCTGGCGCCGGACGAGTACGCTGGTTTCACCATGACGCTGCTGCGCATGCTGGCCTTTCGCCCGTCGGCGAGTCCTGCGCCCGTGGCGGGTGGACAGGGTGGCGGCCAGTTGGCGCCGCGCGCGCGCGGCGCTGCCGCGCCGGCGGGCCGGGTTGCCGCGGATACCGCTGCCGCCAGCGCTGTTGTCGTTCCGGCTGCTCCCGCCCTGCGTCCGGCCGCGCCGG
>NZ_JFJV02000200.1:0-20053 GCF_000611145.1 Cupriavidus sp. SK-3
ACTCCAGGGGTGCGCGCAACGCAAAGGCTGCCGGTATGGACGGCGTCGAAGTACATGGCGCGAACGGATATCTGCTCGACCAGTTCCTGTTGTCCGGCACGAACCGCCGCACGGACGAATACGGCGGATCGAGCGAGCGTCGGGCCAAGCTGCTATTCGAGGTGATCGAGACGGTTTGCGAAGTGTGGGGGCCAGAGAAGGTCGGCGTAAGGCTCTCTCCTCTTGGCACCTTCAACGACATGCACGACGACGATCCCGAGGCCACCTTTTCTTACGTCATCGAAAAGCTCAATCGATACGGGCTGGCTTATTTGCACATCGTCAATCCTGCGCTGGCGGCGACCGGTGAGGATGTGGCCTTCATCGACCGCGCGAAACGCATGAGCCAGATGATACGCCGCACTTATCAAGGTGTGCTGATGGTCGCCGGCGGGTTCGACGGCGGCAGTGCGGAAAGATGGCTCGAGGACGGCAACGCGGACCTGATCGCGTTCGGACGTTTGTTCATCGCCAATCCCGACCTGCCGGAACGCTTCCGGTCGCACGCTCCGCTCAATTCGCCGGATCCATCCACGTTCTACGGGGGCGGCGAGCGCGGATATACCGACTATCCGTCGCTCGCGCAGGAGCGCGGGGAAGCCCCACGGTCCGTCCCCGATGGGCGCTGGAGATAGACGGTGGCTGACGGCAAGTTCGCTGGCGTCACGCGACTATTTGCGATGGCCGCCGAGCCGGCGACCGATCGCGTTGAGAGGTGCACTCTGGCTGACACTACCTGGGTTGTCGTCGCCGACGGCAGCCGTGCTCGAATCTTCGAGACCCCGGGACTTAAACTAGACCTGCGGGAAATCGAAGACCTCGTCAATGTCGCCCCTAGTGGGTCGGCGCTGGGCGAGAAGGAGCGCGAAAAATTCGCGAAGACCGTCGCCGACCGCGTCGAACAGGGACGGCTTCATCACCGGTATCAGCGATTGCGATTTGCCGTGGAGCCGAAATTTCTCGGCTTGCTTCGCAAGCGTCTTAGCGAGGAGACGCGTCAGATGATTTTCGAAGTAATCAACGAAGATCTCTCGGCCCTCGATGCGCGCGAAATTCAAGCGCACCTGGCAAGGCATTGAAGGCGAACTGCCAGCGGCGTGCGGCAAGTTCGATTTCGACGCGGCGGGACATTACTCGCGTCCCGATATATTCGCCGTGGACAACCGTCCGAAGGCCGCCGTGTCGCTCATGGCTGGTCTCCCGTGATAGCGCTGTTGCGTGGATGGTCCTGACGTCCACGGGGGACGGTCAGGTATTTGAGACTGAGGAAAGCATAACAAATCACCGTAGCGGTCAGACCAAACAGGATGTAGCTGGTTCTGGGCAATAGCAGGGCAAGCCCGGTCAACACGAACACGACCAGGGTGTTGATGACCAACTGGCGCCGCAGCTGGGGACGCTCCATGAAATAGGCGTACTGCTTGCCAATGAAAAAGCAGACCGTGCCAATGACCAACAGTATCCGGAAATCGGATACCTGCATGTCGTCCAGGATCGCGTGCCGGATCAGGCTGGCCAGGATCGACAGGCCGATGAAAACGAAAAAATGCGAGTACGCGACCGAATGACCGGTCGTGAGCCTCTGTTTGGACAGCAGGTGAAAACTGTCAAAGTAGACCCACCAGATGCTGGATATCGTCACGAAGCCGGTGGCGGCGGTCACCAGCCTCTCCACAGTCCAGTTGATATTGGCCAGTCCCGCCGACAGGCTAATCACGGACTCTCCCAGTAAGATGAGCGTGAGCAGGCCCACACGCTCGATCAGGTGTTCGGTATGCACTGGGATGCCCTGGAGATGACGCGGCAAAAAAATGAGGAACGCAACCAGATCGAACAGTATTCCAAGGTAAAACACGACATATCGCTGTGGCGCCGGGAACAGGATCGAAGCGAGGCTGATGGTGGCGCCAGCGAGGGTCACCCACCCAACTGCCGTTGTGAGTTGCACGCTTTCCTTGTGCCGGTGTTTCGACACGAAATACATCATGGCGATGATGTATTTCGAACAAGCGTAGCAGACGATGATGGCCTCAAAGCTGGCCAGGAATCGTTGGTCGATCAAGCCTGAGATGATAATCATCAGGAACATGATGAACAGGGTTGCCAGCCGATGCTTCCGGTCATCCGCGTCGAACCGGTTGGCATATATCGTGTGGCTGACCCAAATCCACCACAAGGGTATGAAAGCGAGGACGTATTGCCAGAACTGGAGTGGGTCAAGATGACCCTCGTGCGTGTGGTTCAGGATATGCGTTACGTCACCGATCGCTACCACAAAAATCAGGTCGAAGAACAACTCGAGCCAGGTGGCACGGCGATTGGGTTCGAAATATTTTGTGTTGTGCATTTCGCCTAACAAGTAATGCTGACGCAACAACCGTCAGTGGTTGTTGCGTCGTAAGAAAGCATTTGGCTTGTGGACCTTCATGGGCCGCTTCGCGCGGACCGTGTCATCTTGCGTCGCCAGCTGCGCCTATACTATCCGCTTATCCACCGTAACCGGCAACGACCGCACCCGCTTGCCGGTGGCGTGACAGATCGCGTTGGCCACGGCCGCAGCCGTGCCACCCCGTCACTATCTTCATGCCCCGATAATTGGCGCTTTGGCCAGCCAGGGCCGGCATGATTCCGGCTCCCAGTCGTCCATGATCCGGGGGGAGTTGTCGCCGCAATCCACCTATAAGGAGCCTCGCCGTATAGCAAGATCGGTTTGTGGCGGCGTGACGCGAGCGCGTTTCGTTGTGCTTCGCTCCCCTGACGCTGTTCGTAGACATGGCTTGCCAAGGTTCGTGACCGCTTGCGCTCGAATGTATCAGCGGTAGGGTATTGTTGGGGACAGTGTCTGGGAACACCGCTCTCTAGCGTACACGCTTCCTTCTTTCATGCTACGAGGTACTGCCGCAGATACTCGGCGGTGCGGCTTTCCTTCGCGGGCACGATCTCCACTGGTGTGCCGCTCGCCACGATCTTGCCGCCGGCGTCGCCGGCGCCCGGACCGACGTCGATGACCCAGTCGCTCTGCGCGGCCACCCGCATGTCGTGTTCGACCACCACGACGGTATTGCCGGCATCCACGAGTCCCTGGAGTTGCACCATGAGCCGGTCCACGTCGGCGGGATGCAGGCCGGTGGTCGGCTCGTCGAGGATATACAGCGTGTCGCCGCGCTGCGCGCGTTGCAGTTCGGTGGCGAGTTTGATGCGCTGGGCTTCGCCGCCGGACAGTTCGGTGGCCGGCTGGCCGAGCCGCAGATAGCCGAGGCCGATGTCGCGCAGCGCTTTCAACGCGCGCATCACGCTGGCTTCGTCGGCGAAGAAGTCGCAGGCGGCGTCGACGGTCAGGCCGAGCACCTCGGCGATGTTTTTATCGCGCCACGTAACTTCCAGCGTCTGCGTGTTGTAGCGCGTGCCGTGACATGTCGAGCAGGGCGCGTAGACGCTCGGCAGAAACAGCAGTTCGACGCTGACAAAGCCTTCGCCTTCGCAAGTAGGGCAACGGCCTTGCGCCACGTTGAACGAAAAGCGGCCCGCGCTGTAGCGGCGCTTGCGGGCGAGCGGCGTGTCGGCGAACAGCTTACGCACGTGGTCGAACAGGCCCGTGTACGTGGCAAGGTTGGAGCGCGGCGTGCGGCCGATCGGTTTCTGATTGACGCGCACGAGTCGCCGCACGGCGTCCATCCCTTCGGCGATGCGGCCGCCGGTCGGCACGGCGGTGGCGGCGAGCAACGGGTCCTGCTCGTCGTCGTCCGGGTTTTCGAAGGCGCGTCCAAGGTGGCTTGCGACCAGCTCGGGCAGTGCCTGGCTTACGAGGCTCGATTTGCCCGAGCCCGACACGCCTGTGACGGCAGTCAGACAGCCGAGCGGAAACGCGGCATCGAGCCCGTGCAGATTGTTGCGCGTGATGCCGGCGAGCCGCAGCCAGCCGGCAGGTTTGCGCGGCATACGTTCGACCGGCGCTGGCGGCGCGAACAGATGCCGGCGCGTTTGCGACGCCTCCACCTTCGCGAGTCCGGCGGGCGGCCCGCTATAGACCACATAGCCGCCGGCTTCACCCGCTGCGGGGCCGACGTCGACCAGCCAGTCGGCGCGCCGCATCATCTGCAGATCGTGTTCGACGACAAACAGCGAATTGCCCGCCGCCTTCAATCCCTGCAGCGCGCTGAAGAGTGCTTCGCCATCGGCGGGATGCAGACCGGCTGATGGCTCATCGAGCACGTACACGACGCCGAACAACTGCGACGACAACTGCGTGGCGAGTCGCAGGCGCTGCAGTTCGCCGGATGACAGCGTCGGCGTGCTGCGCTCCAGTGCGAGATATCCGAGACCCAGATCGACCAGAGTCGTCAGGCGTTCGAGCAACTCGGCTGCAATGCGTTGCGCGGCGATTCGTTTTTCTTCGGACAGGTTGGGTGTGCGCCGAACATCGGGCGAGGCTTTGTGTGCGGAACCGCCTGCGGCGACCCGTTTATCGGCGGCATCGCGCATGGCGTTCTTGCTGAGCACGCTGCCTTTGCCTGCGTCTTTGCCCGAGTGTGCGACATCCGGCTCAGGCCACTCGCCACGTGCGATCGGTTCGAGCATCTCGGCAAGTCTGGCTAGCGGCAACTGAGCAAACTCGCCGATATCGAGCCCGGCAAACTTCACCGACAGCGCTTCCTTCTTGAGCCGCTTGCCATGACAGGTCGGACAGACGCTGCCGATCATGAATTGCGATACGCGTTTTTTCATCAGCGCGCTTTGCGTGTTCGCGAACGTGTGCAGCACGTAGCGGCGTGCGCCGGTGAAGGTGCCCTGATAGCTCGGCTCGTCATTGCGCTTGATCGCGGCGCGGGTTTCCTTTGGCGTGAGGCCAGCGTAGACGGGCGCGGTCGGCTGTTCGTCGGTGAAGAGGATCCAGTCGCGGTCTTTCTTCGGCAAGTCGCGCCACGGCGTATCGACGTCGTAGCCGAGCGTCACCAGAATGTCGCGCAGATTCTGTCCGTGCCACGCGGGCGGCCATGCGGCAATCGCGCGTTCGCGAATGGTCAGCGAGTCGTCGGGCACCATTGATTTTTCCGTGACCTCGTACACGCGGCCGAGTCCATGGCAAGTCGGACAGGCGCCTTGCACCGTGTTCGGTGAGAAATCCTCGGCGAACAGCATGGGTTGCTTTGGTGGATAGTCGCCGGTGCGCGAATAGAGCATGCGCACGAGACTCGACAGCGTGGTCACGCTGCCAACCGACGAGCGCGCGCTCGGCGTGCCGCGCTGCTGCTGCAACGCGACCGCGGGCGGCAGGCCTTCGATCGCGTCCACTTCGGGCACGCCGACCTGTTCGATCAGGCGCCGGGCATACGGCGCGACCGATTCGAAATAGCGCCGCTGCGCTTCGGCGTACAACGTGCCGAATGCCAGCGACGATTTTCCCGATCCCGACACGCCGGTGAAGACGACCAGCGCATCACGTGGAATCTGCACGTCGATGTTCTTCAGATTGTGTTCGCGAGCGCCGCGCACGCGCATGAAGCCGGTGAAAGCGGGTGCGTCGGATGGCGGCGGCGTCGAGCGAGCTTTGTTGGGGATGGCGTCCATTTCGATGAGTAGCGAATAAGCATGGCTCGGCGCATCGGGCGAACCCTAATGAAGGCGCACGGAGCATTTTCTATACCATGTTTGTGATATTACTCATCAGTCAGAAATATAGCGGACAGAAGGATGCCTGAAGAATGAGCGCACGAGCTTCGGGTTGCGTCCAATTTGTGCAAGCTGCTCGTGAATTCGCGGGCCCAGCTTTTTCGCCTTTTTGCAAAGGACGTCGCGCGACGCCGTTGCGCTTGACGTGACTCCACACCAACTCATCGGGATTTAGGTCCGGTGTGTAACCGGGCAGGAAATGCAAGGTTAGTTTTCCCTGCGTACTGGCGACATAGTCCTTGACGATGGCTTTCTTATGCGCCGGCAATCCGTCGACGATCAGATGTACCGCCTTCTTTCGATTGAACATCAGCTTCTTGAGCAACATGACAAACAACTCGCCGCTGAGCCCGCCTTCGTAAGTCGCAAACCAGAAGGCACCCTTCGAGTTGATGGCGGATGCCGCGCTCATGCTTTGCCGCTGGCCCGGCCGCTCGACAACGGGCGTTTCGCCGCGCGGCGCCCAAGTCTTGCCATGCACCGAGTCAGACCGAAAGCCCGATTCGTCCCAGAAGAAGATATCCGCCTTCTGCTCGCGAGCCTGCCTGGCAACGGCCGGATACGTGTCGTGCCGCCAGCGATCGATTACCTCCGGATCGCGCTGGTAAGCGCGCTGCAGTGGCTTTTGCGGCGTTAGGTTCAGGCGAGCCAGGATCGCACCGATCGATGCCAGACTTGGCGTCACGCCGAAATTTCTCTGCACCAGTTCGCGAACCAGATCGCGCGTCCACAGGCCGAAATCGAACCCATACTGCGTCGGATTCTTGCCATTGATCCATCGCAGCACCCGCTGTTCCTGCGTACGCGTGAGCGTGCGCGGACGACCCGTGCCTTTGGTCGAGCGCAGCGCCCGTACGCCACGGCCGTGCGCCTGGGCGCGAATCTTGTATGCCCACGAGCGATTCATCCCGAACGATGCCGCGACATCATCCGGATGCTCTCCTTCGGCCATGCGTTGCACCGCCAGGATGCGCATTTCTTCGAGCGTGTTGTGTGCCAGACTTCGACCGTCATGTTTCATGAACGCCCCCTTAATGATCTATCGTTCAAGCATAGACTATTTGTCCGCTAAATTCCTGACTTATGAGTAATTGGCATAGTAAAGAACGGCTATTGCATGAATCTTGAAGGAGCTCGGCGAGGCTATTGGGGCTCGAAGGTTGTCGAATCGGGGATGACCGCCGTGCCCGGCACTGTGGGGCACGCTCACCGCTTCGATCGGACCTGAAGCGCCAGCATGACAGCGGCACATTTGCCTAGACAGTCGAGGCTGTAAAGAGCCATCCTTAAAGATTTAAGCATGATGTGCGAGACCAGCATGAGGATGCTTGCAACGAATCCCGCACTGAAGAAAACGTAAAATCGAAGCAGAGCGCTGCTGATGAAAACCTCTGCGCCGCAGGCGACTGTGGTCCACACTGCGGTCGCCGCAACGAGGGCCACCACTTCGTTCGGACTCTCAATGCGAAGCAGTTCGACCGCGAGTTCGAATAGCGATAGGACGATAGTGAGAACGAGTGTCATATCGAACAGGGTCGCATAATCGGGCACCTCGTCGACGGACGACTGAAGGGGCACGCTCGGCCCTTTTGTCGGGAAGATTCCTGTCCATCAAAATCTCCTGGTGCTTGACCCGTGACCGATCGGAGCAGAACTGTCAGATCCTTTCTTCCACAGAGGCAGTTTCCAGCACTGCGGCCAGAATCATTGCTTTGATGTTTCGTGGTATAGGTTGAACACGTCTGGGTCGATATACGGCGTCGCCTCTTGCAATGGTCTGGCCGCTCAGGGAGCAGACCCCAACTTTCTTCGCGTTGCAGCGCCGCCATAGCTGTGCGCCATAGAAGCAGGAAGTCGAGTCGCTCCACGCAACAGTTGCCGAGGTCGGACCATCACGTTGGAGGAGCCGGATAACACATTTCCCAAAGTAGCTATCACCGCGCATCGGGCGGACGCGACTGGTCACAATGGGCAGATGCATTTCGCCTTCGCCCGATAGGAGGGCCATTGTTGATTGCCTCGTTCTGTGTCCTTCAAGGGGAGCTTGCATGATGCGGTTCCTCGATTCTCATTAGTCAATCGGGGAGGTCAGCCAGCTGACACGGGCAGCAACAGAAAGCCCCATGACTTGATCAAACGATCGTCGTTCGCGTTCCCGTCAGGCAGCGACGTTGGTTTTCTGAAAAGATGCCCTGCGCGATCAAAGTGAAGTGCGGGGTGCGCGCTGGTGCAGGTTCGGGTCGGGCACATGTATCACGTCGCTGGATTGGTTTCGGGTTTCGGATCTGCTGGCCCCGGTCGCCTTTGCCATGACTCACTCCTTCAACTCAAGCGTCGTATCAGGCCATGCTCAGCCTCGAGAGCAGCGCTTTTGCCGCTGCTTCCGACGAGGCGGGATTCTGGCCGGTAATCAGGCTTGCCGCGACGACAACGTATGATTGCCAATCCGGCCCCTTCGAATACTTGCCTCCATTCTTCTTCAACATGTCCTCGACGAGGAAAGGCACCACTTCCGTAAGACCGACGGCCGCTTCTTCTGAATTGGCAAAGCCGGTTACGGGTTTATCGCGCACGAGCGGAGAGCCATCGGGCGCCTTTGCATGACGGAGCACACCGGGAGCATGGCAAACCGCGGCGACCGGCTTTCCCGTCGCATACATGGTTTCGATCAATGCGATCGACTGCGGATCTTCTGCCAGATCCCAGAGCGGTCCGTGCCCGCCGGGATAGAACAAGGCGTCATAGTCGGCGGCCGAGACAGTTGAGAGCTTCGCTGTATTTGCCAGGGCCGCTTGCACTTCGTTATCCTTCTTGAAACGCCGGGTCGCTTCGGTTTGCGAGTCCGGATCGTCGCTCCTGGGGTCGAGAGGCGGCTGCCCGCCTTTTGGCGAAGCGAGCGTCATCTCGACGCCTGCGTCCTTGAACACGAAATAAGGCGCGGCAAACTCTTCGAGCCAGAATCCGGTTTTCCGGCCCGTATCGCCGAGCTGGTCGTGTGAAGTCAGTACCACCAGGATTTTCATGACAACCTCGCGAGTCCGTTCAATTCACGTTGCAACGAGCCGAAGAGCGGTGTCGTCGACCCAAGTCATTCTGGCAGTATAGGCGGCTGTCAGGAGCGCTGAGGGTGTTGCCGGTTTTGGTGCTGTGTTCTTTCCCGCCCCTTGACCACGTCGGTACGCAAGCGAGCCGCCTGTCGCCAGCACCCCCGTCAGTAATCGATGGTGATCCGGTTGTCGACCCGCATCACACCGGGGGCAAGCCATGCGACCCGCTCGGCTTCCTCGCGCTCAGCCCACGACCGGACCGTGCCGCGCAGGACGACCTTATTGCCTTCGGCCTCGACAGGGATATGCTGTGCGTTGACTTCCGCGTTGCGCTTGAACGCGTCGTCGATCTCGCGCTTGAGGTCCTCGTGCTTGACCTTCGGCTTGATCTCGATCTCGTTCGTCAGGCCGGTCACGCCGCTCACCCGCAGCGCCGTGTCGGCCGCGCGGCGGCGCTGGTAGTCCCATTCGACTTCGCCCTTCAGCGCCACGTGTCCGTCCCTGACGACTGCCTTGATATCTTCCGCCGCATAAGGCACCTCGGCCTTCAGTTCGGCAATCATCTCGCGCACGATCTCGGGATCGGGCCGCTTGTTGATCAGCGGCAACCGCACCTCCAAATCGTTTGCCACTCCCTCACGCCGCGCACACGCGTCGCGCACACGCGTCGCGTCCTCCTCGGCCTTGCGCCTTCGCCGGAAGCTGCCCGCTAAACCGGACAATGTGACCGAGCCGTCCTTGACCGCAACCACGATATCTGATGGATCGCACGTGGCGCTGCGCGTGGCCCGCGTGCGCGCGTTAGTCCCTCAGCAAACCGAGGAGGGAGCAGCGAGGAGAACCGACGACGACATCAAACGGGACGTGTAGTACGAACTGATGTGGGATCCGGATGTCGGCATCCGTCCACCGTAGGACAACGATAGGGCGCGTGGGGCAGATCTTCTTCCCTTCGCCTGCGCAGTTTTTGCGGAATGCTGCCGTACGTTCACATCCGAAAGCCGCGCAGCAGGAGCGCAGAGATCCGACACGTTCTTGCAGGAATGAGGAAGAAGTGCAACCGGCAAGGGCCTAGTCTCGATGTCATCGTTATCGGGTCAATGCTCACGTCGACGAGATCAGCGTCATCTCTTAGCCTGCATACGTGGTCGGGATCGCGATGATCGGCAGGCTCCATACGACCGTGACGCCTTACCCAGGCCGCGATGGGAACATCGATCGGACCTCACACACCCAACGAGGAGACATATCATGGCTAGGAGTGGCAATCGCGTAATAACATTCATGGGTCCGATGAAGATGGAACTGCAGACTTTCGACTATCCGAAGCTGGTCACGCCGACGGGCAAGAAAGCCAATCACGGCGCCATCCTCAAGATCGTGACGACGAATATCTGCGGCAGCGACCAGCACATCTACCACGGCCGCTTCGCCGCGCCTAAGGGCATGGTGATGGGGCATGAGATGACCGGGGAAGTCATCGAGGTCGGGCCGGACGTCGAGTTCATCAAGACGGGCGACATATGTTCTGTCCCGTTCAACGTTTCTTGCGGGCGCTGCCGCAATTGCAAGGAGCGGCACACTGATGTGTGCATGAACGTCAATGACGCCGTCGATTGCGGCGCCTATGGCTTCAATCTCGGCGGCTGGCAGGGTGGCCAGTCCGACTACCTCATGGTGCCTTACGCCGATTGGAACCTGTTGCCTTTCCCGGACAAGGACCAGGCGATGGAGAAGATCCGGGATCTCACGCTATTATCGGACATCCTGCCGACCGGCTTCCATGGTCTGATGGCGGCCGGGGCCAAGGTGGGCTCGACGGTCTATATCGCCGGGGCCGGGCCGGTGGGCCGGTGTGCCGCGGCGGGAGCTCGCCTGATCGGCGCGTCCTGCATCATCGTGGCCGATACCAACCGGGCGCGGCTGGACCTGGTGAAGAATAATGGCTGCGAGGTGGTCGATCTCACCAAGGACACGCCGGTGTCCGACCAGATCGAAGCGATCCTGGGCAAGCGGGAGGTGGATTGCGGCGTGGATTGCGTCGGGCTTGAGGCGCACGGCTGTGGTCCGGAGGCGAACAGCGAGCACTCGGAGGCGGTAATCAATACGCTTATCGAAGTGGTGCGGGCCGGTGGGGCGATGGGCGTCCCCGGCATCTATACCGACGCCGACCCGAAGGCGAGCACCGATCTGACAAAGAAGGGCCAGCTTCCCATTGCCTTCGGCAAGGCCTGGATCAAGTCGCCGAAACTAACGGCGGGTCAGGCACCCATCATGCACTACAACCGCGACCTGATGATGGCGATCCTGTGGGATCGGATGCCCTATCTTAGCGCCATGCTGAACACTGAGATCATCACGCTGGAGCAGGCGCCTGAGGCGTACAAGACGTTCAGCGAGGGATCGCCGAAGAAATTCGTCATCGATCCGCACGGCAGCGTGAAGAAAGCCGCATAGAGCCGGCAGGTGATACGGTGCGCTCGACCGCTCCTCCCCTTCCGGCGCCCCGATCCGTCACATGAGGCGGGTGAGATAGCCGGACGGGTCATCGACTCGCGAGGGCGCCCGAGATAGATCCGTAACATCACGCTGGAACATGGAGCGGGAAGTCGTGGCAAGCAATCTCGGCGTCGTCTATCGAGGGCCCGGCAAAGTCGCCGTCGAGACCCTCCGAGACCCCGTTCGGGCGCAAGCTCGATCACGGGGTCTAACAGACCTTGACGACTTCCTGCTCATAGAAGCCATCAGCCGGCTCGCAGGCGCGAACGACACACGTGCGCCTTTCGCGATGCACGTCGCACGCAGCCGTTTCTCTAATGCTGGGAGTAGCTATGAAAGCTGTTGTCTATAACGAGTCGGTTCCGCTCGGTTCGCCCGATGCCCTGACCGACACCACGTTGCCCGAGGCTGAGCCAACCGGGTACGACCTGTTGGTGGAAGTGCATTCGGTCTCGGTGAACCCGGTCGATACCAAGATCCGTGGCGGCGTGCTGCCGCCACCAGTGGTACCTAAGGTGCTGGGCTGGGATGCGTCTGGCGTGGTGCGCGCCGTGGGCGACAAAGTAACCCTGTTCAAGCCCGGCGATCGCGTCATGTACGCCGGTTCGCTATTACGGGCGGGCACCAACAGCGAGCTGCACCTGGTCGACGGGCGCATCGTCGGTCCGATGCCGAAGAGCCTCAGCTTCGAGGAAGCGGCCGCGCTGCCGCTGACCTCGATCACGGCGTGGGAGTTGCTGTTCGACCGTTTGCAAGTGCGCGAAGGCAAAAACCCGATCGGGATGCTGCTGGTCATTGGCGGCGCCGGCGGCGTCGGCTCGATACTGATCCAGCTGGCGCGCCAGCTGACCGGCCTGACCGTGGTCGCCACCGCATCGCGGCCGGAAACACGGGAGTGGGTGCGCGAGCTTGGTGCGCACCATGTGATCGACCACACGAAGCCGATGCCGGAGCAGTTGCGCGGCCTTGGCATTGACGAGGTCGATTACGTGGCGAGCCTGACCCACACTGACAAGCACCTGGTCGAAATCGCCGAGATGCTGGCGCCGCAGGGCAAGCTGGGGCTGATCGATGACCCCGAGTCGCTCGACGTGCCGATCCTCAAGCCCAAGAGCATCTCGCTGCACTGGGAATTGATGTACACCCGCTCGATGTACCAGACCCCGGACATGATCGAGCAGCACAATATTTTGGTCCGGGTCGCCGAGCTGGTCGACGCCGGCGTGCTGCGCACGACGCTGGCGGACCATTTCGGCACCATCAACGCGGCCAATCTGCGTCGCGCCCATGCCTTGCTCGAGAGCGGCAAGGCGCGCGGCAAGATAGTGCTGTCCGGCTTTTGAGATTTTGACGAACACGCCATGAAAACCAAAGCCATCGCATGAATCACACAATGAAAACTCTGCTTCTTCAACAAGCGGGACCGGACTACACACTGGTGCCGGCGAATGTTCTCATCCCCATGCCAGGCGCGGGCGAAGTCCGCCTGCGAGTGAGGGCCTCGAGCATCAACCCGGTGGACTTCAAGTTCGCGCGCAATGGCGCCGGCCTGACCATGCCCCACATCCTGGGCATCGATGCCGCTGGCGAGATCGATGCCTTTGGCCCGGATGTGACCGGATGGCAGCCAGGGCAGCGCGTGATGGCACTGACCAATCTGTATCGCTGGGGTGCCTATGCGGAGTACGTCGTCGTCGACGCGAGGGTATTGAGCCTTTTGCCGGACGAACTGTCGTTCGAGCAGGCTGCGGAGCTCCCTTGCGCCGGGCTGACGGCCTGGCAGGCGGTGCACCTGAAACTAAAACTGCAGCAGCCGGGCCAGACGGTCCTGATTACGGGCGCTGGCGGCGGCGTAGGGGGGTGCGGTGCAGATGTGCCGCCAGGCCGGCGCGCGCGTCGTCGCTACCGCATCACGTTTGGTGGACCGCGTCCGCTCCCTGGGCGCTGACGAGGTCGTCGACTACCGCCGGGGCGACGTGCTTGCCGAGGTCATGCGCCTGACCCAGGGCCGCGGGGTCGATGCGGTGATCGATCTGGTGTCGGCTGACTCGGCCACGGCCCTGCTGCCTTTGCTCCGCCACAACGGCGAGATGGTGTGCGTGGTTGGTCGACCACAGGACAAACACCTCCCGCCGTGGGAAAAAGCCATTTCGCTGCATGACGTGGCCCTGGGCTTCGCCTACCAGCACGGAGACGCCGACAACCTGCGTGACATCGCGTGCGCAGGCGAAACCTTGGCCCGATCGGTTGCGGAAGGACGCATCGATCCGCAGATTTCCCGCATAATTTCGCTCGACGAGGTGCCGACGGCATTGCGTGAGGCTGAAGCCGGACACACACAAGGCTAAGTGGTGATCAGGCTTTGAGCCGCCAGCAGGCTTATCCCACAGTTCAACCGTAAGATAGAAAGGAACCGATATGACCGTTGAAGTCATTGCCACGCTAGAGGCCCGCCCCGAAAGGGAAACCGACGTCGAGGCAGCGCTATGCGTGCTGCTCACGCATACCAGACAGGAACCGGGCATTCGTCGCTACGACCTGTACCGCGACAGCACACGACCCGCCACGTTCCATCTGATCGAGGCTTACGCGGACGAAGCTGCACTGGAAGCGCACCGCGAGAGCGCCCATTATCTCAGGTTTCGAGAGCAAGCCGGCGACTGGTTGATGGCTGCGCCAATGGTTGCCGTCCTCGACCCTGTTGCAGTTGCCCGGGATGAGTAAGTCCCAGGGGCAACGGGACGATGATGCTTTCGACGACAGTCCGGGTATACATCGGAGCCGAGCCGATCGACATGCGCAAGTCGATCGATTCGCTTTCGATGTTGGTCAGTCCGATGTTCGATCAGAACGCACTGTTATGTGACGAGACCAAGTATGTAGCGGCCAACCGCGAGCACGCAACCAGGCATTCGATCCCATGGCATTGGCAACGGCGTGGCAGTCACGCCTGCATCTTCCAGTCGCCCACGTCCATTGCCGCCTGGCGCACTGCTTCGGAACGCGTGGGATGTGGATGACACGTAAGCGCGATGTCTTCTGCGGCCCCCCCGAAGGCCATGGTCAGGCATGCTTCGCCAATGAGTTCGCCGGCCTGCGGCCCGATGATGTGCACCCCCAGAATGCGGTCAGTTCGCGTGTCAGCTAGGATCTTTACGAAACCCTCGGTCTCGTGGTTGATCTTGGCGCGGCTGTTCGCAGAAAAGGGAAACTTACCCGCCTTGTAATCGACTTGAGCTGCCTTCAACTGCTCCTCTGTCTGGCCGACCCAAGCCACTTCGGGAGTGGTGTAGACCACGCTCGGGACAAGGCTGTAGTCGACGTGGCTGTACTGGCCGGCAATCTGGTTGATGCACGCTATGGCGTCTTCCTCGGCCTTGTGGGCAAGCATTGGGCCGTAAGTAACGTCGCCGATGACCCAAACACCGTCAGCAACCTTGAAATGTTCGTGAGCGAGGAAGCCGTTTCGGTCGGCCTTCACACCGATTGATTCAAGTCCCAAGCCCTCGGTGTAAGGGCGGCGTCCAATCGCTACAAGAACGACGTCACCTGAGACGGTCTCCGAAGCGCCGCCTGTGGCGGGCTCCGTGGTCAGTTGCACGCCGTCTTCCTCTGTCCTGGCGGCCGTTACCTTGGTGCCTAGCTTGAAAGTGATCCCCTGCTTTACCAATGCACGCTGCAGGGTAGCAGCCGTTTCTGCATCCATGCCTGGAGTGATGCGGTCCAGGTACTCGACCACCTCAACCTGTGCGCCCAAGCGATGCCAGACGGAGCCCAGTTCCAGGCCGATGATGCCGGCGCCAACGACAATCAGCTTGTTCGGCACTGTTGCAAGCGATAGCGCGCCGGTGGAATCGAGGATCTTTCCTTCCTTGAAGGCGACACCAGGCAGTGGGGTCGGTTCAGAGCCGGTGGCGATGACGATGTGCTTCGTTTCGAGGGTCTTCACTGAGCCGTCGGCGGCGGCAACCTCGATCTTGCCTTGCCCGACGATCTCTCCTTTGCCTTTGATCCAGTCTGCTTTGTACTTCCGGAACAAGAACTCGACACCTGCCGTTAGCTTGTCGACGCTCTCGTCCTTAGCTTTGTGCATCTGGCCAAGATTCAGTGTCGGCTGGACGTCGATGCCAATTTTTGCAAACTCGCTGTTGGCGGCGTCCCAGAGCTCGGAGGCGTGCAACAGCGCCTTTGACGGCATGCAACCTACGTTCAGGCAGGTGCCGCCCAACTTGTCGCGCATCTCAACGCATGCAGTCTTCAGGCCCAGTTGGCCTGCTCGAATCGCGGCGTTGTAGCCGCCAGGCCCGCCGCCAATGATGATGACGTCGTAGGATGGTTGGGTCATGGTTCTTCTCTAAGATGTTTCAGGGTTGAAGTCGGTATGATCCGGGTGACGCGGGGCGATGAAAGAAGCCTGTACTCCGATGTCTTCGCCTACCCGCTACGCCAGACAAACCGAGGGCAGTCACATTCCGTTTCGCGATGGCTTCGGCGCCCAGGGAAAGTATGCCTTCTCATTGCCGAAGAGGGGGGGTAACATTCAAGGCCTTGTTCCTCGAGGTGCGGCATGCCTCATCAACAGCGGACTCGCAGCAACCCGACGTGACCAGCGACAGCATCGATACATGGCTCGAGGCCAGTTCGATGGTCTTCGCATTCATGCGCTTGGCCAGGAAACGTTCGAGGTCGGGCGAGGTGGTGCGGTCGTTTGCCGAGACCGCGTACCACGTCGGCTTGGCGCGCCACGCCGCCTGCGTGGTGCGCGAGGCAAACAGCGTGTCGGAGATCGGACCCTGCTCGGCGTAGAGCACCCTGGCCCTGGCCGGATCGACGTCGCCGGCGAAGTCATGCAGGACGGCGTCTTCGCACGGCTGGGCAAAGCGGCCCGACTTTTCAAGCAAGTGTCGCAACAAGTCGATGGACTGGCCGACCGCCTTCGCGCGCCCGATTCGCGCGGCCGCGCCGTGTGCGAACCAGGCAGCCAGGTCCGGCCGCTGCCAGCGACGCGCATATTCGGCCAGCTGTCGCCGGATGTGGCCGAGGAGGCCGAGGAGGCCGCGCGCGGACTGGCCATTGGCCTTGCGCTCGCCAAGGAAGTGCGCCACCGCGTCGCGCGACGACAGGCCTTCATACCTCTTCATACCAGGCGCGCAGCGCGGCGAGCGAGGCGGCATCCGGAAAGTCCGGGGGGATCTGCAGGCTTTGGGTCTTTTTGTCCGCGCCAGATCCTGGTATCGCACTGGATTATGGGCGACGGCGAGTTCCAGGACTCGGTAGAACAGCATTCCGCGGCTACGTGAGCGCCGGTGGTTGAAGCGGAACACAAATTCGTGAGGTAACTTGGCAGATGGGTCGCGTCCACTGCTCCCTGATGAGTGCCGAGCAGCCGGCGTTTTGCCAGGGACGCGATCCGATGCACACCTGGTAGCAGCGCCGGATTTTCGCCGCGCGCGCTGGCCGCCCGCTGGCTGCGGCGATCATGGATGTAGCCTCTCTTCTCCAATCCTCGGTAGGCCTGCCAACCATCGGTGAGCACCGTTGGGCCTACCTCGACGTTCGCCGACACGAAGGCCAGCAGAGATTCCGCCGAGGCATTCGCCACGGGCATCATACGGCAGCGGCCGAATCCCTCAGGCTCAATGATCTCCACAGCGACACATGTCAGTACCTTTTTCCCTTGAGCGCGCCCACCAGACAACCCTGGATCGAGCCCACCGATGTAGGTCCACCTCTACCTTGCCGCGCAGGAGTTCCCGATCGGGGCGGATCAGCACGGATCGCAACCGGTGCAGCATGGCCCAAGCCGTTTGGTATGAGCCGATCTCCAAGGTGCGCTTCAGGCTCAAAGCCGAAATTCCGTCCTTGCCGGAGGCAAAGTGCCAGCAGGCAGCGAACCAGACCGTGAGCGGCGTACGAGTCCGGTCGGAAATGGTTCCTGCCTGCCGCCGCACAATACTACGCGTCGCCCAGTGCTCTGCCAGATCGCATAGCAAGTCGGTCCACGCTTTGTAAGTAACCAGTGACGAGGGCGCCCGACTCAATCCATATCCCGGTGGATCCGGGGCTACTACTTCGTAGCCGGCGCCGTGCAGTAGCTTGCCAATCGGCGCAAACAGCCGGCCGTATCCTCCACCTCCATGCGCTGCGATCACCGTCTGCGGCGCAGCAGCTTAGGGGAACCGATGAACATGGATCGATGCGCCTCGCCAATGGAGCCACTCTTCATTCGGACGATGGCGGCGGCTACTCGCGCATGTGTGGGGAAAAAAGGACTGGTACTGTTCCCAATAGGTCTCGGTCTTGTAGCTTGCCTGGGGCATCGATAGATTGTGTGGCTAAACGCGGTATCCATCTGTCGGGGTCGGGACCTGCTGATTCGCCGGACGCTTCACTTGGATGCGTCATGGCATTGCACGGAATTGGGTGGGGAGCGGGAAGTGGCCGCGCAGGCCGAGGCGCGACTGAGGTTTCCGAGGATTATGCTGCCTCGATCACTCGTGCCACGTCGCCGCGGCATTCGGCGCACTTGCCCACCAACAACAAGTCGCCACCCTTGATGGTGCCACTGAAGTTGGTGATCGTGACTTCGTGGCGGCAGTGGGCGCACCAGACATTGGCCAGCAAACGCTGGCGGATGTTGGCAGGTATGGACTCCCAACGTAGGCGAGCCGGTTCGGTGAAGTCGGGTAGTGACGCAACGCCCATGGCTCATTCCTCGAACAAATCGGAGTGCGTGCCCGCGCGTACGAAGACGACGGTGTCGCCCGCCAATTGGTAGATCAGCAGGAAATCCCCGCCGATATGGCATTCCCGATGGTCAGCCCAGTCGCCTTTGAGCGGATGGTCCAGCCACTCCGGGCCCAGCGGCACGTCGTTGGCGATGAGCAGCAGCATCGCCTCTTTGAGACGATTCAGGTCGTAACGGCCGGAGCGGGAGAGGCGTTCCCAGTCCTTGAGGAAAGTTTTAGTGTAGTCGCACGCCCTGGGTGGTACGGCCCGCTTACTGCTGGCGGGCTTTTTCGAGGTCATCGAGCAAGGCGTCTGCGGATTCGAAACGGGCAGTCCGTGCCTTCATCATCGCGCGGGACTCTTCCATGGCCGTACGGGTCCGTTTGTTGGGCACTTTGAGCTCAAGCGGAAAGGCCTGGTCGTTGACCACACGCTTAAGGAGAATGCGCACAGCATCGGACACCGAAAGCCCCATGGCCGCCAAGGCCTCGCTGGCCTGGGCTTTGATTTCGTCGTCCACCCGAACGTGCAGCATCGTGGAATGAGCCATGATCAGATCCTCCATTGATCCTTATTTTGTATCTCTTTTGCGATACAGTCAAGAACCTCGAGCCAACGGCGTGCACGGGTTGGTCCGCCTTCAGGTGGCGTTCGATGCATTCCGGGTCGCCGTTGTTGACGATGAACCGCCGCGTGTAAGTGCCTGACTCTTCTATAGCCATCTTCGCCCCCACAGGCGAAACGGAGAAAAGAGACAGACTGGGGCCCGAGAAAGTGGCCGATTCCGGGGATTCTGGCAGGCTGCCACCCGCAGCATAACCCGCCAAAACCCCGAGCCACTTAGGGATTTCGGGCAAGAAAATGGCCCAGAGAGGAGTCCAAGCCCTTGGATGGGATGGTGGGAGAGGGAGTCGAAGTCACGTCCGCTGGGCGGGACAATTGACTGGATCAAGTGATCCAGGGTGCGCGCCTCTTTGAAGAGCAACAGCAATTGCGCCTTCCGCAACGGCAAAGCAAGGAAGCCGAACGGGGTATCGAGCTTCGCTGTTTCGTCATCGCCCGGATGCCGATGATGACTTCGCTGCCTGGGGCTAAAGCGCAATTAATCGCCGGCATTTTCACTCCGGCTCCAGTTGTAGAAGGCCTGGCAGAAAAGCATGGGGATCACGCCGTCGGCCTGGCAAACGCGCGCAACCAGGGCTCCAAATGGGCAATGTCGAACGTGCCCGACTCCAACATCTGAATCATCTCGCCGTAGATTTGCATCGGCGGACGCTGCAAGCGCCAGCCGTTGATGCGCAAGAACACATCGGCGGCCGCGAAGGCGATCCGCTTGTTGCCGTCCACAAAGGGATGGTTGATGGCGAGACTCTCGAGCAGCGCCGCCGCCTCGGCCAGAATGTCCTCGTAGTAACCCGTCTGCGGCCTGAATAGCGCGGCCTCTAGCGCGCCGGGATCACGGACACCGGGTGCGCCGCCATAGCGTTGCATCAACACGGTGTGCATTCCGAGCACATCGGCTACGGTCAGGTAGTCACGCCCGCTCATCACCGATCACTTGGCCAGTTCGCGGTAGAGGCTGTCGAATTCGTCGAGGCTAGACGCGAATGACGCCATCACATGACGGCGCGGGCGGTCCTTCTGCTGGCGCTCGATGTAGTCCCGCAGCGCCTCGTCGAGCACCGCCTGGAACTGGCGCCCCTGCGCTTCGGCAATCTGACGCAACGCCGCCAGCACCTCAGGCGCGGCTTGGGAGGAAAATTTTTCGCGGGCGACAGTGGTCATGGCCGACTCCATCATGATAAATCTTGACGTTTCATGATAGAACAAGACGGGGAAACTTGCCACCGCGCAGACGATTGGGTCGTCAACCACGGGTCGTGGTGGATAGCAAACCGACCGCCGTAACATGTTCCTCCATCCATCAATGGGCCGGCATGAGGCGGCGGCCTGCGCTCAGGTCGCTTCGTCTCCGCTTGGCTTTGCGGCCACGGCGTGTGGGGTCGTGCCGGGTGAGGCCGTCCAGCCAATCCGATGTCGTTCCTGCGTGGCCTCATGCCGGGCGTCGT
>NZ_JFJV02000201.1:0-18924 GCF_000611145.1 Cupriavidus sp. SK-3
ATGGCGAGGTTTCTCGGAGCTAATCTGATGACGTACAACTACGCCACGCATCACCGCCACAGTTGCATCGGCGCGCGGGCCGGCTTTGGCGACCTGCTGATCGGCGCGGGCGCGTTGATGTGCGAGGCCAACGGCTTCGACCCCGGCGAGGAATCGCACCTGCGCGATCATATGGTGGAACTGATCAAGATCACGGAAGGCTTCTACGCCTGCGGCGTCGCCGCGTCCGTCTATGCCACGCAGGACGTGGCGGCGCAGAGTTTCGTGCCGGACCCGGTTTTCGCGAACATCGGCAAGCCGCTGCTGGCCACGCAGATCTACGACATGCACAAGATCGCCCACTATGTATCGGGCGGGCTGATCGTTGCGCTGCCGGGCCCCGACGAAGATCACAAGCCGCTCACCGCGGCAACGCTACAGGATGTCCTGCGGGCCAATCCCGATGTGCCGTACGCCAGACGCATCGAGACGGCCCGGTTCATCGAAGACCTGACGGCGTTCTATCAGGGCGGCTGGTACTCGGTCATCAGCCTGCATGGCGGCGGCTCGCCGGAAGCGATGAAGCGGGAGATCTACAGGCACTATCCTGTCGGCTCTAAGGTGCAGCTGGTCGAACGGTTGCTGGCGCGCGGGCTGACGGACGATCCGGATCGCGCGATCACGCGCAACACGCAACCCGGCAAATGCTGCTCGCAAGGCTGCACGGTGCCCGGCGCGCCGGTCATGATCGATTTGCCTGAAGTCCCATCCAGGCGCGATGATGCAGCTTGAGCCTGCTATGGTTCCATCCGGGCATCGCATGCAGGAAGAGGAAGCGCTTGCCACACCAACTCACAAAGGGAATGCGCATGCTGCACAACGCCGCTGAATCTGTTCTGGTGCTGGTGGACCTCCAGGCCCGCCTGATGCCCGCGATCCATGAAAGCGATCGCGTCGTAACGGAAGCCGTGCGCCTGGCCAATATCGCGCGGGTACTGGGCGTGCCGGTGATCGGCACCGAGCAAAGCCCCGGCAGCCTGGGCGGGAATCTCGTCGAGATCAGGCGGCTATGCGATCAGACCGTGGCCAAAGACCATTTCGATGGCTGCCAGGACGGCTTGCTCGACGCACTGCCTGCCGGGCGGAAGCACGTGGTGGTAGCCGGCTGCGAAGCCCACGTCTGCGTTTTCCAGACGGTTACCGGGCTGCTCGGCCACGGACTGAGCGTGACCGTCGTGCTGGATGCCATCGGCTCGCGCAAGGCCTCCAGCCGCGACGCGGCCATCGACAGGATGCGCAGGGACGGGGCCACCGCGGCCACGGTCGAGATGATTGCCTTCGAATGGATGCGGACGAGCCGGCACGAACGCTTCCGCGAGGTGCTCGGCTTCGTGAAGTAAGGTCTCGCGGGGAAGCCGCGGCGCCGGCCAGCTCCCGCGCCACGCTTACGCCTGCGCGCCTGGAACCAGGCCGGTTAAAGCGCTTGTCGCCCGGCCTGTGCCTCCCCATCCACCCGCACCGCAAGCCCGAGCGGATTGGCGGTGCGCAGCGCCTGCGGCAGCAAGGCGGCAGGCATGTCCTGGTAGCACACGGGCCGGAGGAAGCGCGCGATGGCCAGGCTCCCGACCGACGTGGAGCGGCCGTCCGAGGTGGAAGGATACGGTCCGCCATGCACCATCGCATGACTCACCTCCACCCCCGTGCCAAAGCCATTGACGAGGATCCGGCCGACGCGGCGCTCCAGCGCGGGCAGGAAGCCGCGCGCGGCATCGTAGTCGGCTTCATCGATATGGATGGCCGCGGTCAGTTGCCCCTCCAGGGCTTCCACCACGCGCCGCATGGCGGCCAGGTCGGCGCACCGCACCACCAGCGACGCCGCGCCGAAGATTTCCGCGCGCAGTGCTTCGTGTGCGAGGAAGGCCCCGGCGGTGGTCGAGAACAGCGCCGCCTGCCCCTGGTATTGCGCGCCGGCCTGGCCGCGCGCAATGGTGCTGACCTGCGGATGGCAACCAAGGCCTTCGACGCCGGCGCCGTATGCCCGGTGGATGCCCGGAGTCAGCATGGTCGACGCCGGGGCTTGCGCGATCGCCGCTTCGGCCGCCGCCAGGAAACGATCGAGATCCGGCCCCTCCACCGCCAGCACCAGGCCCGGATTGGTGCAGAACTGGCCCGAGCCGAGCATCAGCGAGGCGGCGAAGGCCTTGCCGATGGCGTCGGCACGGCTGCCCAGCGCGTGCGGGAACAACAGCACCGGGTTGATACTGCTCATTTCCGCGTAGACCGGGATCGGCTCGGCGCGGGCCGCGGCCAGTTGCATCAACGCGGTGCCGCCGGCGCGCGAGCCGGTGAAGCCGACCGCCTTGATGCGGTGATCGCTCACCAGCCCCTGGCCGATCTGCAGGCCGGAATCGAACAGCAGGGAGAACGTTCCCTCGGGCAATCCCGATTCGTCCACGGCCTTCCGGATCGCGCGGCCAACCAGTTCCGATGTGCCGGGATGGGCCGGATGCGCCTTGACGATAACCGGGCAGCCGGCTGCCAGCGCCGATGCGGTATCGCCACCGGCCACGGAGAACGCCAGCGGGAAATTGCTGGCGCCGAACACGGCCACCGGCCCCAGCGCGATATTGCGCAGGCGCAGGTCCACGCGCGGCAGCGGCTTGCGCTCCGGCTGCGCGGGATCGATGCGCAAATCGAGGAAATCCCCTTGCCGCACCACGGCGGCAAACAGGCGGAGCTGGCCCACGGTGCGCCCGCGCTCGCCTTCTATCCGGGCACGCGGCAGGCCACTCTCGCTGACGCAGCGCTCGATCAGCGCGTCGCCAAGCTCAAGGATGCTGGCGGCGATCTTCTCCAGGAACGCGGCGCGTTGTTCGAGCGAGGTTTCGCGGTAGACGTCGAAGGCCTGCGCGGCCAGCGCGCAAGCCTGCTCCAGCTGCTGCGGCGTGGCACCGCCGAAGGCCGGTCCCAGCGTTTCCCCTGTCGCCGGATCGACAGCCCGGATCTCGCCATGGGTGCCGCGCACCGACTGGCGCCCGATCAGCAGTTCGCCTGAGATATTCATGCTCTGTCCTTGAAATGAAAAGGCGGCGCGTTGGCGGCGCCGCCAGTTGTCCAATGCTTGCCAGCCGCTCACCTGCCCCAGCGCAGCACCAGCGGATCGAGCCTGCGCGCGATCTTCAGCAAACCGGCGCGCGTGGCCGGGTGCATCGGCTGCAAGGGGTGGCGCACGGCGTCGGAAGCAATCACGCCGCCCTCCTTCATCAGCACCTTTGCCGTCGCCAGCCAGCCTTGGCGGTTCTCGTAGTTGATCAGCGGCAGCCATTGCTGGTAGTGCTGCGCGGCGAGCTCCGTGTCGCCGGCCTGGTAGGCATCCACGATCCTGCGGATGCCGTCGGGGAAGCCCGCGCCGGTCATTGCGCCGGTGGCGCCCGCATCCAGGTCGGCCATCAGCGTGATGGCCTCTTCGCCATCCCAAGGGCCCACGATGGCGTCGCCGCCAAGTTCGATCAGTTCGCGCAACTTGGCCGCGGACTGCGGCACTTCGATCTTGAAGTACGACACATTGGCGATCTCCTTCGCCATGCGGGCCAGGAACGGGGCCGACAGCGTGGTGCCGCTCACGGGCGCATCCTGGATCATGATGGGGATGTCGATCGCGTCGGACACCGTGGCAAAAAAGTCGTGGATGGCGCGCTCCGGCACGCGGATGGTGGCGCCGTGATACGGCGGCATCACCATCACCATGGCGGCGCCGGCGTCCTGCGCGGCGCGGCTGCGCGCGGCGCAGATGCGCGAGCTGAAGTGCGTGGTGGTGACGATCACCGGGACGCGGCCGGCCACATGGTCCAGCACGGTCGTCATCAGCAGGCTGCGCTCGTCGTCGGTCAGCACGAACTGCTCGGAGAAATTCGCCAGGATGCAGATGCCGTCGGAGCCGGCGTCGATCATGAAATCGATGCAGCGGCGCTGGCCGTCGAGGTCAAGGCCACCTTGTTCGTCGAAGATGGTGGGTGCCACCGGGAATACACCACGGTAGACGGCATTGGCTTTGGGCATGTTCATGGTCTCTCCTCCTTGTTCTTGCCGGCGGCGCCGGGTCCGGCCGGAGCCCCGCGTCGGGGGGCTTGTGACAGGGAAGCAATATACGGTGCGCCAGGCCGCGATGTATATTGAAACCTTTCCATCTCGTGATCGCTTTTGCGACTCACGCAGCTTCCGCCCCAGGTTCCCATGAAGGCCACGCTTGACGTTCTGATGTCCCGCCTGCGCATGAAGCAACTGCAATTGCTGATCGCGCTGGACGACCACAAATCCCTGCACCAGGCCGCGTCGGCCATGGCCATGACACAGTCGGCAGCCAGCAAGGCCTTGCAGGAACTGGAAGGCATGCTGGACGCGCCGCTGTTCGAGCGCTCCAAGACCGGCATGCGGCCAAACCAGTTCGGCCACTGCGTGATCCGCTACGCGCGGCTGCTGGCGACGGATCTCACCGCCTTGTGCCAGGACATGGCCGAGATCCGTTCCGGCAAGGGCGGCCACCTGGCCGTCGGCGCCATCATGGGCGCGGTGCCGGATGTGCTGGTGCCGGCGCTGGAGACCATGCAGGACGAACAGCCGAACCTGTCCATCGAAATCGTCGAAGACACCAGCCTGCGCATGCTCACGCTGCTGGACGACGGCCGCCTGGACCTGGTCATCGGGCGCGCGCTGGTAAGCGACCAGCCCGCCAGGTACCACTACCAGGCGATTGGCGATGAACCGATCTCGGCCGTGGTGGGCTACAGCCATGCCGCGCCGCGCGCCAGGACGCTCACCTTTGCCGACCTGGCCGGCTATCGGTGGATCGTCTACCCCGGCCAGATGCCGATGCACGAGTTGCTGCAGCGCGAGTTGGACATGGCTGGCGTGGGCATGCCGGCGAATGCGATCACGACCTCCTCCAGCTTTGTCACCGTGGCCTTGCTGCAGCGCAGCGCAAAACTGGTCTCGCTGCTGCCGACCAGCGTGGCCGAACTGTTCGCCCGGCAAAAGATGCTGCGCATCCTGCCGGTGACGATGCGGTCCCGGCAGCAGACCTTTGGGGTCGTGACCCGGCGCGGGGGCACGCTTTCCGCCGCCGCGGCGCAGTTGATCAAGCTGCTCCGCGGCGGGCAGGCGGAATCCTGAGCGGCGCCTGGCATCCGCCGCGAGGTATTCCTGAAAGTAATCACCCATTCAATAAACATCAGTAGTCACGCATCGCTCCCATCCTTATAGTTGCCCCATCCGCGCTCCGGCGCAGGCCCATAACAAGACATGGAGACAACAATGAAACGATGGATGACCGGCGCCTTCGCCGGCGTGATGGGACTGGCAGCCGCCATGGCAACCGGCGCCCACGCGCAGGACACCCGCCCCGTACGGATGATGGTAGGCGCGGCGCCGGGCGGCGGCACCGACGTGATGGCGCGCATCGTCTCCGACAAGCTGGCCGCCATCCTCAAGCAACCGGTCGTGGTGGACAACCGGCCTGGCGCCTCCAACACGATCGCCGCCGACATCACCGCCAAGGCGGCGCCGGACGGCAACACGCTGCTGATGGGCGTGGTCACCTCCCAGGCCATCGCGCCCCACCTGCTCAAGCTGCAGTTCAACCCGCTCAAGGACCTGGCGCCGGTGGGCCTGGTGTCGTCGGTGCCCAATGTCCTGGTGGTCAACAACCAGGTGCCGGCGCAAGACGTCAAAGCGCTGGTGGCGCAGATCCAGGCCAATCCGGACAAGTTCCGCTACAGCTCGTCCGGCGTCGGCAGCACCCAGCACCTGGCCGGCGCGGCGTTTGCCCGCCAGATCCACGGCAAGCTGCTGCACGTGCCATACAAGAGCAGCAGCAGCGCGCTGGTGGACCTGATGGGCGGCCAGGTCGACATGAGCTTCGAGACCATGCCCTCCGTCATCAACCACATCAAGGCCGGCAAGCTGCGCGCGCTGGCGGTCACCGCCGACCAGCGCTCGGCGCTGCTGCCTAACGTACCCACGCTGGCCGAAGCCGGCGTGCCCGGCATCCAGATGAATGCCTGGTACGGGGTCTACGCCCCGGCCGGCACGCCGCCCGCCACGCTGCAAAAGCTGAGCGCGGCGCTGGCCACCATACTCAAGGATCCCGACACCGTGCGCCGTCTCAATGATGTGGGCGCGTTGCCGGGCACGCTCACCGCCACCCAGTTCGATGCCTTCTCGCGCGCCGAATATGCGCGCTACGGCAAGCTGATCGCCGAACTCGGCGTCAAGCTGGACTGATCAAGCTGGACTGATCAGGCTGGACTGATCAGGCTGGACTGAATCCCTTTCCCTCAAGACTCCCATGACCCAACGACCCCGAATCGCCATGGTGCTCGGCGACCCCGCCGGCATCGGCCCCGAACTGATCGCCAGGCTGCTGGCCGACCCTGCCACCGCGGCGCAGGCCGACATCCTGCTGATCGCCGACCGCGACGAATGGCGCCACGGCATGCAGGTGGCCGGCGTGGATATCGCGCTGCGCGAAACCGATTCGCTCTCTTTTGCCGGCGGCGGCGACGCCAGCGCCCCGCGCCTGTTCCACTGGCAGCTCGACGGCAAACCCGCCTACCCGCGCGGCGTGGCCAGCGCGGAAGGCGGCCGCTACAGCCTTGGCACCCTGGCCGTGGCGCTGGAGCTCGCGCAGGCGGGCAAGGCCGACGCCATCCTGTTCGGCCCGCTCAACAAAAGCTCGCTGCACGCCGCCGGCATGGGGCACAACGATGAGCTGCACTGGTTCGCCGAGAAGCTCGGCTACGACGGCGCTTTCTGCGAGTTCAATGTGCTCGACGGCCTGTGGACCTCCCGCGTGACTTCCCACGTCGCGCTCAAGGACGTGCCCGCCATGATCAACCGCGACAGCGTGGGCGCCGCCATCGACCTGATCGACCAGGCCCTGCGCGGGGCCGGCATGGCTCGCCCGCGCATTGCCGTGTGCGGCCTCAACCCGCACAACGGCGACAACGGCGCCTTCGGCCGCGAGGAGATCGACTTCATCGCACCGGCGGTCGCCGATGCGCAGGCACGCGGCGTGGCGGCGGATGGCCCCTTCCCCGCCGACACCATTTTCCTCAAGGTGCAGGGCAGTCCCCAGCAAAGGCAGTTCGACGCCATCGTCACGATGTATCACGACCAGGGCCAGATCGGCATCAAGCTGATGGGCTTCTCGCGCGGCGTCACCGTGCAGGGCGGCCTGCCGGTGCCGATCACCACGCCGGCCCACGGCACCGCTTTCGACATCACGCAGCAAGGCCGCGCCGACCTCGGCGCCACGCTGCAAGCCTTCCGCATCGCCTGCCAGATGGGCAGCCAGCGCGCAGCCCCCTGAGCCTGCCGCCCGCCACCGGCCATTATCCAACGGAGACTATCTTGAAAATCACCAACGTCCGCGCCCGTGTCTTTGAATGGAAGGGCAAGACCGTGCCCCCGCAAGCGCACTTCTGCACCAATGCCACCGACATCCTGTTCGAACGTGGCGACGCCATGGGCTCGTTCCGCTTCCACGGCTGGCTGGTGGTGGAAGTGGAAACCGATACCGGCCTGGTCGGCATCGGCAACTGCGCGCTTGCGCCGCGCGTGGCCAAGGAAATCGTCGACCAGTACCTGGCCCCGATCGTGATCGGCCAGGACCCGTTCGACAACGAGTACCTGTGGCAGAAGATGTACCGCCGCACGCATGCCTGGGGCCGCAAGGGCATCGGCATGGCAGCGATTTCGGCGGTGGACATCGCGCTGTGGGACCTGATGGGCAAGGCCGTGGGCAAGCCGGTGTTCAAGCTGCTGGGCGGGCGCACCAAGGAAAAGATCTGGTGCTACGCCTCCAAGCTCTACAACAACGATGACCGCGACGCCTTCCTGGCCGAAGCGCAGGGCTATCTCGACCAGGGCTTCACGGCGATGAAGATGCGCTTTGGCTATGGTCCCAAGGACGGCCCCGCCGGCATGCAGAAGAACATCGAGCAGGTGCGCCTGCTGCGCGAACTGGTGGGCGACAGTGTCGACATCATGCTCGAATGCTATATGGGCTGGACGCTCGAATACGCGCGCCGCATGCTGCCGCGCCTGGCCGAATTCAATCCGCGCTGGCTGGAAGAACCGGTGATCGCCGACGACATCGAAGGCTATGCCGAGCTGAAGAAGATGAGCCCGTTCCCCATCTCCGGCGGCGAGCACGAATTCACCTCCTACGGTTTCAAGGACCTGCTGGAACGCCGCGCGGTGGACGTGATCCAGTACGACACCAACCGCGTGGGCGGCATCACCGCCGCGCAGAAGATCAATGCCATGGCCGAAGCCTGGTCGGTGCCGGTGATCCCGCACGCGGGCCAGATGCACAACTACCACCTCACCATGGCCTCGACCGCTTCGCCGATGTCCGAGTACTTCCCGGTGCACGACGTGGAGGTGGGCAACGAGCTGTTCTACTACATCTTCAAGGGCGACCCGGCGCCGGACAAGGGCTACCTGCAGCTTGACGACAACTTGCCAGGGCTGGGGCTGACGCTCAACGAAGAGTATTTCAAGGAGTTTGAGATCATCGGATAAGCAGGCCGCAATGGCCTGCAACCCGCCTGGCTGTGCCGGCTGCGCGCTTTGAAGGACGCAGCCGGCCGCTTGCGCTTCGGGTCCGGCCTCAGCCCCTCAGCCCCTCAGCCCTTCAGCTTTTCACCCCCACCGCCTGCTGCAACGCACGCACCAGCGCCAGCAGCGGCTCGCTGTGTTCCGTACGGCGCAGCCACATTGCGCCCACCGCCGGCAGATCCCACGTCAACGTATGCGGCAAGACCGCGGCGCTGCCGCTGGCCGCCAGTTCGGCAGCCACCGCGCGCGGCACGATGGTGATGGCGCGTGGCTGGTTGCGCATCAGTGTGGCGATGGTCTTGATCGAATACGTCTCCACCATCGGCGTCGGCGGCACCGCGCCGGCGGTGGCGAACAAGGTATTGATGGTGCGGCGGATCGGCGTATGCGAGGGCGGCAAAATCCAGTCCAGCGCGGCCAGGCGCGGCCAGTCCAGCTTGCCGCGCGCCAGCCGCGCCGCGGCGGCCACTGGCACCACCAGCGCGGGTTCCTCGCGGTAAAGCGGCGTCTGCACGATGTCGTCGCCCGGTGCGTAGAAGGACCGCGCGATCACGCAATCCAGTTCGTGCGCGCGCAGCGCAGCCACCAGTTCGTCCGTGGTGCCCTCGCGCACCAGCACCGCCACGCGCGGCTGCTGTTGCAAGCCGTGCGAGCAGGCCGCATCCAGTACCACCGGAGCCACATACGGAATCACGCCGATGCGCAGCCGCCCGTGCAGGCCGGCACCGATCACCGCCAGTTCCCGCCCCAGCGCCTCCGTATCCGCCATCGCCAGCCGCGCATGCGCCAGCACGGCCGCGCCGGTCCCGGTAGGCGCCAGCCCCCGCCGCGAGCGCGCGAACAGCGGCACCATGAAGATCTCCTCGATCTCCCGCAGCGCCTTGGTCACGGCGGGCTGGGTCAGGTCCATCTCGGCCGCGACGCGCGACACCGAGCGCTGACGGTCCAGCGCCAGCAGCAGCGCCAGATGCTTGAGGCGCAGGCGGGAGATGAGGTTGTGCTGAAGTTTGTCGACTGGGGACGGCAATTAGAGTCCTGGACCTGAGCGTCTTGCAAGCCGTTGATTCTACTAGCGCCACCACGATGCGCCCTGAACTTGCTAAGGCGGCCAATGGCGCGTCTAATGATCCGAGGCAGGCGATGCCAGTCAGGAGGGGTAATGCGCTGCACAAATTGCGGGTTCGCGAACCTCGCGCAGGCTAACTTCTGCGAGCAGTGCGGGGCCCGGCTTGCGCGGATCTGCCCGCGCTGTGGCGAGGAATCCGGTCCTGCGGCGAAGTTCTGCCGCGGATGTGGCTCGCCCCTGGATGACTCCCCGTCAGCGGCGGCGCTTCCAGTGCCTGCGGCCGCCGCTTCGGCCCCTGTCCACTACACGCCGCCCCATCTGGCCGAGCGCATCCGGGCGGAGCAGGCGGCCATGGAAGCCAGGGGCGGAACGGCCGGCGAGCGCAAGACCATCACGGCGCTGTTCGCCGATATGGCTGGTTCGACGGCGTTGATCCAGGACCTGGACCCGGAAGAGGCGCGTCGCCTGATCGACCCCGTGGTGACGCTGATGATGGATGCCGTGCACCACTATGAGGGCTACGTAGCCAAGTTCCTGGGTGACGGCATTCTCGCTCTGTTCGGCGCTCCCATTGCCCATGAGGATCATGCCCTGCGGGCTTTATATGCGGCGCTGCGCATGCAGGAGGCAATGCGTCGCCACAGTGACCGGGTGCGTCTGGATCAGGGCATACCGCTTCAGATCCGCGTCGGAATCCACACGGGTGAGGTGTTGGTGCGCTCGATCCGCAAGGACGATCTGCACACGGACTACGATCCCGTGGGGCACACAATCCACATCGCCTCGCGCATGGAAGGCGTTGCCACACCGGCGTCCATCCTTGTCAGCGAGTCGACCCATAGGCTCACCGAGGGGTATTTCGAATTCAAGCCGCTGGGGACGACCCACGTAAAAGGCGTCCGGGATCCGCTTGCGGTGTATGAGGTGCTGGGCCTCGGCGCATTGCGCACTCGCCTGCAAGTGGCGGCGCATCGCGGCCTGGCGCGCTTTGTGGGACGCCAGGCCGAAATGGAGGCGTTGCACAAGGTCCTGGAACTGGCCAAGGCGGGGCATGGGCAGGTCGCCGAGGTGATGGGAGACGCCGGGGTAGGAAAATCGCGGCTGTTCCACGAGTTCAAGGCACGATCACAGCAAGGCTGCATGGTGCTGGAGACCTTCTCGGTTTCGCACGGCAAGGCCTTCGCCTATCTCCCGCTGATCGAGCTCCTGAAAAATTATTTTCAGATCACCCCGCAGGATAACGACCGAAGCTGCCGCGAGAAGGTCACGGGCAGACTGCTTACCCTCGACAGGACGCTGGAAGACCATTTGCCCTATTTGCTCTACCTGCTCGGCTCCGTCGAGCCCGGCTCGGCACTGCCGACCATGGACGCTGCCATCCGGCGGCAGCGCACGTTTGAAGCGGTTGCACGCCTGCTGGTCCGCGAAAGCCTCAACCAGCCTCTCGAACTCCTGTTCGAAGACCTGCAATGGCTGGACAGCGAAACCGAGGCCTTCCTCAATATCCTCCTGGACTATGTGCCGGGTGCGAGGATCGCCCTGCTCGTCAACTACCGCCCGGAGTACTCCCATGACTGGAGCTCCCGGAACTACTGCGTCCAGCTGCATCTGGAGCCGCTGGGCCCGGCCGAAGCCCAGGGGCTGCTCACCGCGCTGCTGGGCGAGGATCGCGCTCTCGCGCCCCTGAAACGGCTGATCCTGGACAAGACGGAAGGCAACCCGTTCTTTATGGAGGAAGTGGTCCAGACCCTGGTTGAGGAGCATGCCCTGGTTGGCCAGCCTGGCTGCTACCGCATCGAGAGGGCGCCTACCTCGCTGCACATCCCCACCACCGTCCAGGGCGTGCTCGCCGCCCGCATCGACCGGCTCCCGCTCGTCCAGAAGGAACTGCTGCAAAGCCTGGCCGTGATCGGAAAGGAGTTCCCGTTGAGTCTCATCCAGCATGTCACTGCGCTGGCTGAAGACGAATTGCGCCCGCTTCTGGCCGCCCTGCAGGCTGGCGATTTCATTTATGAACGACCTGTATTCCCGGAGGTGGAGTACGCTTTCAAGCACGCGCTCACCCAGGAAGTTGCCGGCAACTCGCTGCTTACCGAGCAGCGCAGCGCGCTGCACGAGCGCACCGCGGAGGCCATCGAGACACTTTTCCAGAGTCGGCTAAAGGACTACTGCAGCGAGCTGGCACATCATTACAGCCACAGCGGCAACATCCCGAAGGCAGTCAAGTACCTGCACTGCGCCGGCGAGCAGGCCCTGCAGCGTTCTGCCCAGATGGAAGCCATCCGTCACCTGGGCGCGGCCGTGGAACTGCTGGAGCGGCTGCCCGACACGCCCGAGCGCGCACGCGAGGAACTCACACTGCTGCTAACGCTGGGACCGGCCTTGATCGCCACGCGGGGTCAGGCCGCGCCCGAGGTGGAAGCAACTTTCAGGCGCGCGCTGGCATTGTGCGAACAGGGTGGGCAAACGCCTAGTTTCTTTTCGGCGCAGCTAGGACTGTGGGCGTTCTACCAATTGCGGGCGCAGTACACGGTTGCGCTGCCGCTTGGGGAACGGCTGCTTGCCATGGCTCAGGAGACGCAGAAGCCCGGGCAGCTCGCGGAGGCGCATCGTGTACTCGGCGCCACCACGTTCCGCCTGGGCCAGCCCGGCACGGCCCGCACCCATATGGAGGCGGTGCTGTCACTGCAACGGCCGGATCCGTCGGCATACGATTTTCTTCTGGGGTACGGGCGAGACCCGGCCGTACATGCCACGAGCACGCTGGGTTGGATCCTGTGGTATCTGGGCCTGCCGGATCTGGCTCGCACGCGCTGCCAGGACGCATTGGTTCTGGCCAGGAAGCGCCCCGACGCCTTTAACCTCGCGCTTTGCTTCGTCTTCGCAGCCGAAGTGCACCAATGTCGGCGTGAGGTGCAATTGACCCGCGAGTATGCAGAGGCCGCGATCGCGATCTCGGGCGAGGAGGGCTTTCCCATCTATCTGGCGTGGGGAACCGCTCTGCAAGGCTGGGCGCTGACGGAACAAGGCCGTTTGGAAGAGGGGATTGCCGAAATACGCCAGGGCCTCGCCGCTTACGAGGCAACCGGCGCGGCACTGGGCAAGCCGAACTTTCTGGCCCTGCTCGCTGAAGCCCTTGGGAGAGCCGGGGACTTCCAGGCCGGGCTGGACGTGCTGGCCGAGGCGCTAGCCTTGACGGAAGACACGGGAGAGCGGCTTGACGAAGCGACGCTGCATCGGGTCAAGGGAGAGTTGATACTCCAATGCCGCACGCTCACTGGCCACGACGAAGCCGAAGCCTGCTTTCACAAGGCAATCGCCGTCGCCCGCCATCAGGGTTCCAGGTCACTGGAGCTGCAGGCCGCGCTGAGCCTGGCCCGGCTATGGCGAACGCAGGGAAAGATGAGCGCCGCGCGCCTGGCCCTTGCCCCGATCCATGGATCCTTCAGCGAGGGCTTCGACACGGCTGACTGGCAGCAAGCCAAGGCACTACTGGACGATCCGACCTGAAACCATAGCGCTTCCCGGTTGCCCGGCCGTCATCCTCAAAGGAATTCCTTTTTGATGTCAACGCTAGAGCGCTGGCCAACCTTGTCGTAGTTTTCCGCGATCCATGCCTCGGCCGCAGCCCTCCCCTTGTCACGCAGGAAGCAAAGGAAGTCCCAGTCGGCGTTGTACTTGCTCGACGCGCCGAGGGCGCTCATCGTCTCATCAGACCGGATGGAGTGGATCAGCATTTCCTTCATCTCGCTCCGGTCAACCTTGCCTTGCTGGATGAGCGAAGTCACAAAGGCTATCGCGCGCATTTCTCGCATGAGCGACGAGTTGAAACTTACCTCATTGACGCGATTGAGGATGTCGGCCGCAGTGGTCGGCACGCCACGGCGTACGATCGGATTGATATGGACAATCACGACATCGCTTGTATTGCAGTGATAGATCAGCGGGAAAATTGCCGGGTTTCCCACATAGCCGCCATCCCAAAAGTACTCGCCATCGATTGACACGGCCTGAAACAGGGTTGGCGGACAGGCCGAAGCCAGCACGCCCTCAATGCAAATGTCTTCGCTTGAAAAGATGCGTATCCTGCTAGTCTCGACATTGGTCGCACACAGGAAAAGCTGTATCGGGCATTGCTTGCGTAATGCCGCAAAGTCGACCTGCTTCTCCAGCACGTCCCGGAGCGGATTCGAGTTATTGGGATTGAACTGGTATGGCGACAGGATACGGAGAACGATATCCGCCATGGCGTACAAGGGCGAGTGGTTCAGCCCAAAGCTATGTGTCCCTTTCAGCCATGGCACCCAGCGCAACGGGCTGTACCGCTCTGCCGATTGCGCGATCGCCAGCCAGAAATCGTGGAGCGCCTGGCGCGCCTGCCCGTGCCCGCCTTGCAGCAAGCCATGGGCGAGCACGGCGGCATTCATCGCCCCCGCGCTCGTTGCACTGACGCCTTCGATGGTAAATCGCTGATCCTCGAGTAGCCGGTCGAGGACGCCCCACGTGAACGCACCGTGCATGCCGCCACCCTGCAAGGCAAGTGCAATTGGCTTCTGTTCACTGTTATCGGTCTGCTTCCGGCTATTCCCAGGCATCCTGAAGCTCCTTGGTGGCGCGCACGGGAGCATGCCCGCCGGGTATCGACTTCCGTAGGCGTGCGTGAAGTATCGTAACCAGCGCTTCTCCAGGCGTTTGCTCGGCGGCTACCAGCGCAGCGCCAATGGATACCCACCAAACAAGGCTTCCGGCAATGCGTCGAATGACAGGGTCCGCTGTCCTGAAGTGTAGTAAAGATGGGCATGGTCAACTTGACGGCGCGGCAGATCGTGCCGCAGCTGGCGGACGAGGGGATCGGCTTAGCGTCGGGATCTACGTTCCAGCAGGATTGGGGAATTTCTATGCATAACCAATCCGTCATACAACAATAAGTAATACGCGACAAACGGTTATCCAATAACCCTATACTTCAAGGCACCACCCCCCTCCGGCTTGCGCTGCCTTCGCCGCCCTGCCCGGACCCCACGGAGCCTTCATGTTCACCACCCGCCCGGAAATCGTCGGTACCTTTGGCGTGGTCTCGTCCACCCACTGGCTGGCCTCGCAAACCGCCATGAGCGTGCTGGAGCGCGGCGGCAATGCCTTCGACGCGGCGGTGGCCGGCGGCTTTGTACTGCAGGTGGTGGAGCCGCACCTGAACGGCCCGGGCGGCGAAGTGCCGATCCTGCTGTGGAGCGAGCGCGAACGCGCGGTGCGCTCCGTCTGCGGCCAAGGTCCCGCGCCGGCACTGGCCGACCCGGCCGCCATGCGCGCCAGGGGGCTGGACCTGGTGCCCGGCATCGGCCTGTTACCCGCCACCGTGCCTGGCGCCTTCGGCGCATGGCTCACCATGCTGCGCGACTACGGCACCTGGACGCTGGCGGATGTGCTGGCGCCCGCCATTGCCTATGCGCGCGACGGCTTCCCGCTGGTGCCGCGCATCTCGCAAGCCATCCTGGCGGTGCGCGAGCTGTTCCAGAACGAGTGGCACAGCTCGGCCAATGTCTGGCTGCCGGATGGCCGCGTGCCGCGCCCCGGCACCCTGCATGCGACGCCTGGCGTGGCCCGGACCTATACGCGCATTGTGGAAACGGCCGAGGCCGCCGGCGGCACCCGCGAGCAGCAGATCGACGCCGCGCTGGATTGCTGGTACCGCGGCTTCGTCGCCAGGGAAATCGACAGCTTCTGCCGCACGCAGGCCGTGCGCGACACCACCGGCGAGCGCCACAAGGGCCTGCTCCGCCATGAAGACATGGCTGACTGGACGCCCACGGTGGAAGCGCCCGCCACGCTGGATTTCGGCCGCTATACGGTAGCCAAGTGCGGCATCTGGAGCCAGGGCCCCGCCTTCCTGCAGCAGATCGGCATGCTGCGCCACGCCGATCTTGCCGCCCACGCGCCCACCTCGCCCGAGTTCGTCCACCGCATCGCCGAGGCGGCCAAGCTGGCCATGGCCGACCGCCTGGCGTGGTACGGCGACCCGCGCTTTGGCGACGCGCCGCTGGCCGGCCTGCTCGATCCCGCCTACCTGGCCGCGCGCGCGCGCCAGATTGGCGAGCGCGCCTCGCCCGACATCCTGCCCGGCACCGTCGGGGGCCGCACGCCCCGCCTGCCCGATCTCGGCGCGGCGGAACGCACGCTGCGGCAAGCCGATGTGCGCTTCGGCGTGGGCGAGCCCACTTTCGCGGCGATGCCCCCGGTAGCGGAGTGGGCCGAGCGCGAGATCTTTGTCGGCGACACCTGCCACATCGACGTGATCGACCGCCACGGCAATATGGTCGCCGCCACGCCGTCGGGCGGCTGGCTGTCGTCCAGCCCGGTGATTCCCGAGCTTGGCTTCGCGCTCAACACCCGCCTGCAGATGACCTGGCTCGAACCCGGCCTGCCCAACACGCTGGCGCCGGGCAAGCGCCCCTGCACCACGCTCTCGCCTTCGCTGGCACTGCGCGACGGCGAGCCCTACATGGTGTTCGGCACGCCCGGCGGCGACCAGCAGGACCAATGGTCCGTCGCCTTCTTCCTGCGCCACGCCGTGCACGGCATGAACCTGCAGGAAGCCATCGACGCGCCCGCCTGGCATATCGATCATTTTCCCGGCTCCTTCTGGCCACGCTCGGTGGTCCTCAACCGGCTCAGCGTGGAATCGCGGCTGCCTGAAGACACCATCGCGGCGTTGCGCGCGCGTGGGCATGAGGTGAAGGTGGGAGAGCCGTGGTCGGAGGGCCGCATGTCCGCCTGCACCAGAGAGCGCGATGCGCAGGGCCGGCTGGTGCTGCGTGCCGGGGCCAATGCACGGGGCATGCAGGGATATGCGGTGGGGCGTTGAGGGCGTTGAGGGCCGTCAGAGCAAACCAGCGGTCCGGCAAGGCAAGCAGTAATCGAATCAAACCGGATCGCATCAGGCGGTTCGCATAGCAATCGGAGAAGGAAGAGATGAAAACCGTTTTGAAGCGCTGCCTGCTGGGCCTTGCCACGTTCTCGCTGTTCTGCGCCGCCTCCGGGGCCGGCGCGGCCGATCCCTATCCGCAAAAGCCCATCACCCTGATCGTGCCGTGGGCCGCCGGCGGCTCCACCGACATCCTGGCACGCGTACTCTCCGAACACCTGACCCGCTCCCTCGGCCAGCCGGTGATTGTCGACAACAAGCCCGGCGCATCCGGCAACATCGGCTCGGCCATGGTCGCGCGCGCCAAGCCCGACGGCTACACCCTGCTGGTCGGCTCCATGAGCACGCACGCGATGAACCCCGCGCTGATGCCCAACATGCCGTTTCGCGGCGTGGAAGACTTCACGCCACTGGGCCTGCTCGCCTATGTGACCAACACCATGGTGGTCAACCCGTCGGTGCCGGCACACAACGTCAAGGAGCTGATTGCTTACGCGCGCGCCAATCCCGGCAAGCTCGCCTACGCGAGCGCCGGCCCCGGGTCCACCAACCACCTGAGCGCAGTACTGTTCGAGAAGATGGCCGGCGTGCAGATGCTGCACGTGCCGTACAAGGGCGGTGCGCCTGCCGTGGTCGATACCGTGGCCGGGCAGACGCAATTGCTGTTCTCCGCCGGCACGCAAACCCTGCCGCACGTCAAAGCCAGCAAACTGCGCCTGCTCGCCGTGACCGAGAGCAAGCGCTCGCCGCTGCTGCCCAATGTGCCGACCGTGGCGGAAACCGTGCCAGGCTATGAGCTGTCCGTCTGGTACGGTGCCTTCGGCCCCGCCGGCATGCCGCCCGCTCTGGTGACGCGTCTGAACCAGGAAATCAACAGGATCATGTCGATGCCGGAAGTGAAGGAGAAGATGAACGCCATCGGCGTGGAAACCGCCACCTCCACGCCCCAGCAGTTCGGCGCCATCCTGCGCCGCGATGCCGACCGCTACGGCAAGCTGATCCGCGACCTCGGCATCAAGGGGGAGTGAAGCTGTGACCGATCGTGTTCCTGACCTTGCCGCCGCCCCCGCTCACGCTACTGTGTCGCTGCCTGCGCCACTGCTCGCCTCGCTGTGCGGCGCGCTGGCTCGCGCAACCAGGCCCGCCAGTGCCTTCGAGGCAATTGGCAACGCCACCGCCGCACTGCTCGGCCCCGGCCTGCTCACCATCAATGCCTACCGGCGCGCCAGTTCGGAAGTGGTGCGGCTGTGGTCCTCGGACAAGGCCGCCTATCCCGTGGGCGGCAGCAAGCGCAAGGCCGATACGCCATGGACGCGGTGGGTGCTGCATCAGGGCGAGGTCTTCGTGGGCGAAGGCGACGCCGCGCTTGAGGCGGTGTTCGACGACATCGCCGTGATCCGCGGCCTTGGCCTGTCGGCGGTAGTCAATGTGCCGGTGTGCGAGGACGGCCGTTGCGTGGGCACCTTTAACTTCCTCGCGGCGCGCGGCGTATGGACGGAGGGGGAAGTTGCGACTTTGCGACTGCTGGCGCAGATGGTGGCGCCGGCGCTTATCGCCGCCAGCCGGGTAGCCCAGCCCGGGGCTTGAGGCGAGCGCGCGACGCGCCTGCCCCGCTAATTCAAAAATATTGAACAATCCATCCTGAGAAATCAAGTCATAGCCACCGATGGCTCTCCTATAGTTCGTTACATGAACGGCGCGCAGCAAACAAGGCAACGTTCTGGCAGATGCAACGAACAATCAATGAAATTCAACGAATTTTAAGAAACCGGAGAACATCATGACCAAGACCATCGCCCTCAAGCTTGCTTCCACCCTCGTGCTGTCGTTCGCCGCCATCGGCGCCGCCCACGCCGCCACCGCCAGGGACCTGCTCCCCGGCGACAAGTACGGCTACGAGTTCCGCACCGCGGTGCCCGCCGACAAGTATGGCTACGACTTCCGCACCCACGACACCTTTACCGACGGTGCCCGCAGCGGCAAGCTGGATACCTTCACCGAAGGCGCCCGCATCGCCGGTCTGGAGCGCACGGGTGTGTCGGCCTCCCCGGCCCGTGGCTTCGATGCCTACACCGATGGCGCCCGCACCGGCAAGCTGGATACCTTCACCGAAGGCGCCCGCATCGCCGGCCTGGAGCGCACGGGTGTCTCGGCCTCCCCGGCCCGCGCCTTCGATGCCTACACCGATGGCGCGCGCACCGGCAAGCTGGATACCTTCACCGACGGCGCCAACGCCTGATGCAGTACCCGCAGTTGGTATCCCACCGCGGCACCATGTGACCTGGTGCCGCGGCATTGGATGCTGCCGCGCAAGAACACGCCCCTCCCCGCCCCCTCC
>NZ_JFJV02000202.1:0-19648 GCF_000611145.1 Cupriavidus sp. SK-3
ACTGCCTTTGACTTTAAGCTTTTGACTTTGACGTTAAGCAGTTGCAGGTGCAGTGCGTGAGCACCAGGTTGCCATCGGCAGGGATACCTATGCCGCGCTGTTGGAGATCGAGGCGGCCAATATCGTCGAGCAAGCGGCAAACCAGAAGGGAGTGCCCCAAAGCGTGGTTCAATTCTGGCTTCGCGCCTTTGAATCGCGGCGTATTTTCCTTTCCGAGGGGGCCGTAGCGGCGTATCGGGTTGTATTAGGCAATTACGATGCGTATTAGCGATACCAACCAGCCTGCCATGCCAGAGACCGTGAACATCCGCAATGCCACCAAGGCAGATGCCCCGGCGCTATGTTCTGCCGAGCGGCAAACAGCCACCACGCCCGGCCTGCTCGTATCGCGGCCCCACGAGTTCCATGAAGCCGCATTCGAGCACAAGATCGAAGCCCTCTCGACGAAAGGCGCTTACCTCGTAGCGGAAGTCGACGGGGCGCCGGTTGGCCACGCACTGCTGGAGCCATTGGGGCTGGACTCCATGGAGCACGTCTTCACGCTGACGATCGTCGTCCATCCCGGGCACCTTGGGCTCGGGATCGGCACCGCGCTGATGAGCGCCCTGCTCCAGTGGGCGGATCGCACGCCGGCTGTCGAAAAAATAGAGCTTCGGGTTCGCGAGACCAACCGGCGTGCACGCGCTCTCTATGCGCATTTTGGTTTTGTCGAGGAAGGACGCCTCGAGAAGCGGATACGCCTGCCCGACGGGTCTTATCTCGCCGACATCTCCATGGCCAGGTTTCGTCAGCCCGGATAGACGCGCCCCCGCCAGGCGGCGCCCTGACGCAACCGCGACGAGGCCGCTCCGGGACTTCCGGCCAACAATGAAGCTGGACGCACCCTGGCCCGACTGCCTCCCGCCCGGCCGACAGTCACGCCCTGGCACTTCACCCGACGCCCCGCGCATTTCACGACACCATCCTGCATTTCGTCGCAACCCGCTGCCCAAGGTGCCAGTGTCCACCGAATATGAGCACCATCGCGTTTCCCCTCACAAGAACACTCACAAGAACAGGAAGCCAACCATGCTCAGCGGAATCCTCCATCACACGCCCCTCTGGGTCTGGGCCTTGCTCGCCGGTCTGATTGCCCTCGGCCTTTCGCAAACAGCCCCAAGACGGCTGACACCCGGCAGGGCCACGGCCATTCCGATCGCCATGGCGGTGGCCTCCTTTGGCAGCCTCATATCGGCCTTCCCGCACCAGCCGCTTGCACTCGCCGCCTGGGGAGCCGGCATGGCCTTGGCGCTGGCTTTGTCCAACGCCATTGGCGCTTGGGACGGCATCCGCTGGTCGGAAGCGGACCGGCGCTTGCTGGTTCCCGGCAGCTGGATACCGCTGGCGCTGATACTTTGCCTGTTCCTCACCCGGTTTATCGTCAACGTCGCACTAGCGATAAACCCTGATCTATTGCATCGGAGCAGCACCGCATTGGCAGCCGGCTTTATCTACGGCACCGTTAGCGGTATCTTCCTCGCACGTAGCTTCGTGACATGGCGGCTTGCGCGACAAGCGCGGCCCTATGGCATGCCGGGCTAATCGCATCGGTCGCCCCGAACAACCCACAAGCCAGCAGTCATGAGTGCAGTAGAGAAGTTTCAGCTGTTCGTCGCCGTCCCATCTGTCTTGTTATTCGCCCTGATCGAAGGGATCGTCCTGTCGCGTCGCCAGCGCTACGACTGGCGGGCTTTCGGCGTCTCGGCGCTGGATCTGGTCGCACGCATCGCGGTGGGTATCGCCTTGCCGCTGACGATTGCCGCGCCGCTGGTGCGGCTGGCGTTCGAGCATCGGCTGATGACGATCCATCCTGCAGGCTGGGTAGCCTTGCCGCTGCTCTTTATCGGGCAGGAGTTCTGCTATTACTGGTATCACCGCGCCGCGCACCGGGTGCGCTGGTTCTGGAGCAACCACGCGGTGCATCACTCCCCTAACGATCTCAACCTGTCGGCTGCGTTTCGCATCGGGGTGCTTGGCAAGCTGACCGGCACGGCGCTGTTCTTCGTGCCGCTGGCGTGGATCGGCTTCGAGCCGGACATGGTGTTCGCGGTGCTGTCGCTCAATCTGCTCTACCAGTTCTGGATTCATGCGGTGTGGATTCCGCGGCTGGGCTGGCTGGAGGGAATCCTCAATACGCCGTCGGCGCACCGGGTGCATCATGCGTCGAACCTGGAGTACCTGGATGCGAACTATGGCGGCGTGCTGCTGGTCTTCGACCGCTTGTTCGGCACCTACGTGAAGGAGCGCGACGACGTGCCCTGCAGGTATGGGCTGGTGCATCCGATCCACAGCGCCAACCCGCTGCGGATCGAGTTCACGCAGTGGGTCCGTCTGTTGCGCGACCTGGCCGGGGCGCGCAGCGCCCGCGCCTTCTTCGGATACCTGTTCATGCCGCCGGGCTGGACGCCGGATGGCGAGGGCAATACCACCGCGGAGATGCGCGCGCGCAAGCTTGAGTCCGGAGTGCCGCGCGGCGCGGCCGGCGGCTGAATCCAGGCGGCGGCGCGGCACGCGTTACCCGGCCGACGAACCGGCGCGCGTTGCGCATTGGGCTTCCGGTGGCATTGAGCGCTGCCCTCAGGCTCCGCCCCGGTGCGCTATCCGGCCGCCACCTTCATCCAATGTATTCCACCAAGACCACCGCGCCGATCCCCGGGGGCTGGTCCTTCACCGTCGGCACCAGGCTGATCGTGCACTTCTGCCGCGTGCTGCAGCGGAAGTACGGCTGGTTATCCACCCGGCCCGCCGAGCTCGCCGGACTCAGGCTCAGGGCAGCCAGCGCAGTGGTGGAGGCCTCGCCCGTTTGCACGGTGTAGCCTGCCTTGCCGCCGGACCCGAGCGCGCCGGCCGGAACATCCACGATGACGCGCAGGATGATCGCGTGCAGCGGCAACACGATGGATAGCGGGCCGTCGGCGCCGCTCGGCAGATTGCCGAAGGCGGATTTGAACGAGACGATCTTCTGCTTGACCGTCGCAATCGCCGCCACGTCCCAGCCCACTTCGGCGTCGGCGTAGACACTGCCCGTGCCGTTGCCCCGGCAGCTTTCGAGCACCACTGCGCGGCGGCGCCCGGCCTGCCCTCCTGCCTCGGAGAAGGCAAACGCCTCGTCCGGGTAGGTGTAGTTGAGGAAATCGCAGTTCCGGTAGCTGGAGCGCCCCTGGCCGGCCGGCGCCTGTCCGGTCGTGTAGTGGTGCCGGCCCATGATCTGGCAATTGTCGAACACCACTTGCGCCCCGGAACTGTCACCCGGCGAGAACAAGGCCGACATCACCCCCGCGGCGAATGGCTGGTAAGCCTGCGAACCGAAATCGCAATCCTTGAACCCGATGTTGCCTTGCTCCCACTCGCAATACATCAGGCCCGCGAACCGGGTCTTCTGCTCGACGCGCAAGCCCGACGCCTTGAACGAACAGACGCCGCGCGCATGGGAACGCCCGCGCAGGTTGAACAGGTAGGTTTGCGCGGCGGGTTCATAGCCACTGACATCGCAATCGGTCAGCTTGATATTGCCGCCCTTGGCCATGTCGATCCAGATGCTGGAGCTCCAGTATTTGCAGTGGTCAAACCAGTAGTTCAGGAACTGGTCCGAGGTATTGGCGGTGCCCACGTAGAGAAACGACTGCCATTTGCCGGCCCAGGAACAGCGGCCGAAATGCCACTCGCTGTTGTTGTTCCCGCCGGTGAGGTTGGCGCCATATCTCCAGTTGCCGGTGAAGATGCAGTCGTCGAAGGCGTAGTCCTGCGCGCCGCCCGTACTGGTGCTGTCGATCAGGTCGCTGTTCGGCGCCTTGCCGTGGAACTGGATGTTCCTGAAGCGGAGCACCAGCAGCTTGTCGTTGTTCTTGATGAGCGGCCCCGGCATGGCCGGCTGGTAGATGATGACCACCGTTCCCGGCGCCCCGTCGCCCTCGATCGTCAGGCCTTGCGTGCGCTCCCCGAATGCACCGGAGTCCACCAGCGCGCCCGGCTGCGTGATCAGGTAGGTGCCGGGCGGCAGCACGATGCGCTTGTTGCCGATCCTGTTGGAGTTTTCGTCGCCGAGGGCTTTGCGTTTGAGCGAGGCGACTTCTTTCAGTGCCCTGCTGAACGCCTGGTCGGACGGGCTCGAGCCGGTCGCGTCCAGGCCCGCGAAATCCTTGACGGATACCACGCGCTCTTCCGCCCTGCCCTCTTGCGCGGTGCGCGCGATGGCGCCCCTGCCGATGCCAACGGTCGACGCCAGCGCGGCACCGGCCCCCGCGACCGTGCCTGCGAGCCGTGCAAAGAATTGTCGCCTGAATGGAGTCATGCCGTTTCCATGTGGTTACTCGTGTAGTTTTCGAGCGGCGCAGGCATGGCAACGCCATCACCCTGCTTACTGCGTCATCAGGTACGCCCACAAGGCAGAACAGTCGCTATCCGACAGGACGTACTGTGGCATCGCCTTTACGAATACCACGTTGGCCACGTCGATACTGTTGCCTAGCGCACTGCAGAAGGCGTCGCGGTCGTAAGCCGTGGGCGGGCCGCCCCGGCGCGGGCTTAAGGTACGAAGGGAATCCGACGTCAGCGGCGGGGCAAATGCCTCCCCCCGGCTGGTCTTGGCATGACAATTGATGCAGCGCACGGCTGAAGCGGGCAGCGGCGCGGGATCCCCCCGCAAGTGCGCAGCGAGATCCGTCTCGCCGTAGAACAGCGCCCGCCCCCGCTCCACGTCCCCGCTGCCATCCGCTGCCGCCGCCAGCATGCTGGCGGCGGCCAGCGCCACACCCAGGACCGCCCGCCATGCTCCGTTCGCGCGGCGCATCAGTGGACGCGAATGACCTTGGCCACGCTCGGCACGCCCGCCGAATTCATGGCGAACAGATAGTAGTAGCCGGGCACGGCGACGCCCGGGTCGGACGGGATCTTGATCAGATTCTCTCCCGCCGTCCCGACCGTGAAGGTGACCGGCACCCGGCGCTGCTCGTTGTTCACGGAATGCGTGACCGACGACATGCGGACCAGCGCGAACTTGGCCACCGGGGTATTCGTGGTCACCGAGATCGTGGTTCCAAGCAGGGCATCCCCCGGCGCCGACGAAATCGTCGGGCGGGTCGCCGCCGTTCCATCCGCGTTGAGCAGATAGGGCGGTGACAGGATCTCCACATTGGGATGATTGGTCGTGCAATCCCCGCAAAGGCCGCCACCACCGCTCAGCACCCGCCCGTCGGGCAGCAACAGGGCCACGCTGTGGTAGGTCCGCGGGGTTGCCATCGCAGCCAGCTTCTGGAACTTCTCGGTAGCCGGATCCCAGAGTTCCGGGGTGAGCACCGCCCCGTCATCGGAGAACGGCACCGGCACGGTCTGGCCACCGATCACCACGACCTGGCCATTCGGCAAGACCACGCTGTTGCCGAAGGCGCGGGCATAGGCCATGGAAGCGAGCTTGCGCACCACCGGCGTGCCGCTCGTGATATCGATCACGTGTGCGTTCGCGGTTGACGTCGTGTTTTCATAGTCCGGCGCTCCGCCCACCGTAAGGATCTTGCCGATGTCGTACATCACGGCGTTGCCGTTCATCGCATCGCCATCCGCCGCCCGCGTACCGACCGGGGTCACGCTGCCGTCACCGGTGGTGTCGATCCAGTTCATCTGCTTGCTCGGCCCCGCATGGAACACCCGGCCATTGGCCGACGCGAACAGCCACGCGTGGTTATCCGAACGGTACAGGCCCGCAGAGTCGCCAGTCAGGATGTAGTCGTCCCATATGGCGCTGTTCAGCCGCCACGGGTTGTTCGGCATCCAGGTTTCGCCGTCCTTGTCGCCGATGGCGCCGCTCCAGGAACCGCCCACGGTGAAGACGCCGCCGTTGCTCAACGTGACGCTGCCCTCATACCCGCGGCCGCGGTTCATCTCCGGTGCCACGGACCACTTGGCCGTGGCCGGATCGTAGATGCTGGTCTTGGTACTGCTGGATCCGCCGTTGACGAAGATGCGTCCATCGGGGAGATTCGCGATCCCCGGGCAGAACATGTCATGCGCGGTATTGGTGACCAGCTTCTCGGTGGACGTCATGGCGACCGGGTCGAACAGGGCGGTGTAAGTCTGCCCGTTGTCGCCGCCGAACGTGAAGCGATCGTAGGCGGACCACACCAACACCTTGCCGGATGGCAGGTTCGCCGCCGCTACCGGTACGAGCGACAGTGCCTTGGGCGCCGTCCATTTCGATGGCAGGGTGGTAATGTTCAGATTGGGCAGCAGCCAGGTTTGGCTGACGCTGCCGTCGCAGGTGTACTGGGCCACCGCCTGCCCTTGCTGAGCGTTGGCTTTCCCTGTCGCGGAAAGGCACTTGCCGCTGTGCACGGCCACCACCGCATAGCCGCCATTTTGCTGCTTCAGCGTGAACCGCTGGTTGTTGGCGGCTGGTACCTGACATGGCCATTGAATTGCCGCGGCCCCGTTGGCCGTGCTGACATTATTAATGTCCAGGCAATCGCCGGTGTGGCCCACCGTGATCTTGTACCCGGTACCGTCGGCGGTGAACGTCCATCGCTGGTTGGGGTCGCCACTGCACGCCCAGACGATGACCGGTGCGCCGTTCGCCGTCGAGGCGCCCGAGACATCGGCGCACAGGTTCTTGCCGCTCAGGCTCATCGCGCCGGTCTGCGCCGCGGCTGGTGCGGAGAACGTCCATGCAAGGAGAACAAGACAGGCACCGATCCACTTAAGCAGTGCCCTCGTGAATCCGTTGGATTGCAGTGAGATGAGAGTCATGGCGAAATTTGCTGGCGGGTTGGTGGTTTGGTGTTGTTGCTCTGCTGTTGTTGATTGGCCCGTGCCGGATCCGTCAAGCCTGGGCCAGGCGTTCCATGACATACAGGACTTCTTTCGCTTGCGGCAATGCAGGGCTGCGCCAGCACAATTGCGCAGCCTTGTTAAAGAAATAGACTTGTGTGGAATGCGCATCGAGGTTCGGACCCGGCGCCCTGCCGGCAAGTACCGTCCTGATCTGCTCGACGGCGCCCGTTGGCGCCACCGCACGCCAGTTGGGGCCGGCGCCCATGCGCTGCAGCCATGCTCGCAGCGCCTCCGGAGAGTCGGACAGCGGATCGATGCTGAGCGAGACCAGGCGAAGCGGATACCGGGCGTTCACGCGCGGCATGCCGTCCTGCACCGCGCTGAACAGCGCGCCCTGCAACGGGCAAACCGAGCTGCAGCCCGTGAATATCGTTTGCATTGCCGTGACGCCGCCCAGCAACATCTCCTGCAGACGCACCCGCCGGCCGAACTGGTCGACCACCCAGCCGTCCAGCGTGGGCAGCGGTGCATCGACAGGTCCCGCGCTCACATGCGCATACATGTCGCGCGATGCGACAGCCAGGATGCTTGCTGAAATGCCGCGCAGCCATGCGCGCCGGGTCCAGGTGGTCATTCCGGTACGTCTCCGAGTCATATGTCGCGCCACTCCGGCCGGCATGGCGCGTAGCTGCATGATCGCAATTGGCGTTCCACGAGGGACTCCCCCAATGGCGCCCTCTGGGAGCGCGCCGTCGAATGTCATTCCAGCCTATCGGGGGAAATTGCCGAAGGGCCGCTGCGCACAGGCAGCGTCCTTGATGGCGAGCGCTTTCGCGACGGGCCCGCGTTGGCCCCGCCGTCATTTCGATAACAACCTTCCCCGCCCCCGGGGCCCATCTATCAAACGCTGACGAAAGTCAGCGGCATCGCAATAATCACCTCACAAATCACTGGCCCTCTCCGGCCGGCACCGGCCAAGCAGAAGATCTGTCACGCCGACCAGGTTGCCGGCGAAACGTCCGCGGCGGTCGATGTGCGATTCAGGCCGGATCGACCTGACACCATTGGCAGTGAGCGCCTTAGCGATGAAACTCCAGACTTCCTTCGTGGAAAGCACGCCCTTCTTGTGCAAATACCAGGCATTGACGATCTGCGAGAAACCAAAACGTTTTCCGGAGACTCGGCCCGATCTCAACCCCAGGTGGACCCCTAACATCGCGTCGGACTCGACCAGCCTGCCCTTCCTGCCGATCGCGCGCGAAAAATCCTTGTCTTCCAGCCAGCCGTAAAGCACCAGCCGCTCGTCAAAGCGCAGATTGCCGATCGCGGAAACGCGATAGGCCATGTTGCATCCATAGAGCCCGCTCAGCGTGGTGAGCGGGCGCGGTGTACCGGCGACGGCCTCTGCCTGCCGGACAAGGCTGCATGCGTCGTCCCATGACATGGCGGCACCGACCGCGCCATCGTGAAGCAAGGCGCCGGAGATCCCCGCGACATCGGGCTCCGCTAGAAAGGCCTGCAGGCAGCGCTCTATCCAATAGGGTGACGGCACGAAGTCATCGTCGAAGAAAACGACAAAATCCGCGCGCGACAGGACCGTGGCCAGCGCGCGGTTGCGCTGCGCGGGCAAGCCTGCCGGGCCAAAGATAGTCTCAACCGCCAGCGGCGTTTCCAGGCCGGGCTCGATATCCGCATCCGTGCAGGCGGAGAACAGTGTGATGGCCGGTTGCACGGATTGCTTCTCGAGCAGTCGCAGCACGTGCGTCGATGCCTGCGGCCGGCCTTTCGTGGCCACGATAACAGCGACCCTCGCCGGCGACGGCAAGGGGGCATGTTGATCTGCGGTAGCCAACGTCTTCATGAGCATTACCCGCGCTTGGATTTCCTTAGTATAAGTAGCGCAAATTCCCTTTCAACTAGCCATTGGGATGAGTCGGCGCAGTCTCTTTTTTTCAAGAATTAGTGCGCGCTTGCGCACGGACCGCGCTTGACTTGTGCCGCTTTGAATACCCGCTGCAGGACTCACGCTCTTGCTGCAAGCCCGGACCAAAACGCCATAGCCAGCCGGGTCGCAACGTGCCCGAATCCTTGCTCTTGCGAAGGCCACCGATGCCGCCAGCGACCTGGGAAATTGACACCTCCCTGGCTGGACATCCGGGACAGCGCGACGCCGATCACCAATTTGAGTGAAGCGATCACGCGTTCCGCATCCCCCGATGCAAACGTCGCAGCGATGGCGGCGCACAAGACGGAGTGGACGAAAATATGGATACCTCAATTCATGACCGCCGCTCTGCTGGCCATCGTCTCACCTGGCGTTGCCGCCGAGCCTCGGTGCTGACGGAGGATGCGCTGAAATCCACGCTTCAGGCCGGCGATCCCTTCGCCGTCGCCCGCGTTTCCGGCGATGCCAGGATTCGCTGGGCCATCAAGGAGAATGGTTGCCTCCATGGGGTGATGAAGGATGGGGGAGACATCATCCTCTTCAGTGGCTGCATAGGCGCGCCGAGGCCACTCGCCAAGGTTATCCGGGAGTAGCCCCGGCCGCGGCGCTACCGGGCGGGGCGGGTGCCTCAGTCCGCGCCGACCGTGTGGCTGCTGACCTCACGCCGGTCAAGCAGCGGAATGATGGCCCCGAACCCGAGCCGCTGGAAATGCGCCGACTCGCGATGCCTGTCCAGCCCCTGCGCGTTCCTGTACTTCTCCAGGATCACGAAGTGATCCGGTTGCGCCGGCGAGCGGAAAAAATCGTAATACAGATTGTCAGGCTCGCCACGCGTTGCCGCGGCGAGTTCGGCCAGCAGCGCGCACACCTTGTCGCCATTCCCCGGCAACGCAAAGTAGTGCGCGATCACCTGCAGGTGGGAAGCAGCCATCGATTACCTCAGTCGGTTTCAGGATTTCAACACCGAAGGTTCCAGGTTCCACAGCTTGCTGTCGCTGGTGGAAACCGCCACGGCGCCTTCCCTGATCGCGCTGCGGATATCGTCCTTGTTGCAGACAAAGCCCGATGTCACGATGGGCGGCAGCGCCTTACGGTCCTTGGTGGAAAGATGCGAGAGCATGGGCGCGGGCATCAGCTGCACGAGATTGGGATCGCTCTGCTCCAGCGCCTTGACGCTGCGCGGCCAGGTCGAGCGGTCTGTCACGAATACCTTCTGCATCGTGATCAGCCCCGCCCGGTTGGCGCGCTGGATGGTTGCCACCCGGGTGGAGACGAGGCTGGTCACACCGATATCGGCAAGATACTCGACACCGCCCTTGTCTTGCGACAGCCCTTCGCAGCTGTCGATGTTGACGATGACGTACTTGCCCGCCTTGGTCAGCGTGGCCACCACCGGCTGCAGCTTGCGCAGCTCGACGTTGGCGACGATGGAGACTTCGGCATTGCTCTCGATAAAGATATCGACCTGCTCGACGCCGTAGAGCGTCCCGATGACCGGGTGCCGCGTCAGGCGTGCCCCGAGTGACTTGTCCATGATGCTTACCGATCCGCGCGGTGGGGCAGCTCGTCGCTCAGGCCGAGCTTTCCGGGATTGAGAATGTTCTTGGGATCCAGCGCTTGCTTGACCGCCACCAGCACCGGAAACGCGCCGCCCAGCGATTCACGCATATACGGCGCGCGCAACAGCCCGATGCCGTGATGGTGGCTCAACGCGGCATTGTATTTGATCAGCACCGCATTGGCGGCATCCCAGGCCTGGCGGTACCACTTCGCCCGGTTCTCCACCTCCACCTCGCCGCGCAGCGAAAAGTACAGGCAGGCGCCGTCCACATACGCGTGCGACTGGTGCGCCGAGCCCGCCAGCGTGCCGGGCACGGCGTTGATCGCGTTGACCACGTCGGTATAGATGGCGGACAGGTCGCTCCAGGGGCCGGACATTTCCAGGGTGTCGGCGACAAAGCCGGGGCTGCGCTTGAAACCTTCTGCGCTCTTGCCGGTGAGGTAGCGGGTGTCCAGCCAGCGCTCGAAGATGGTCGCGGAGTCCAGGGCATGGCCAAGTTCCTTGCACACGCCTTCGCTGATGGCCATCACCGCATCGACCATCTCGCGGGCGCCCTCGTCGGCGATCAGCAGCACGTTGGTGTCCGGCAGGTTGAACTGCACGCCGCTCTCGAGTTCGTCGTAGAGCCGCAGCGCCGCGGGATTCGCGCCGCGCTGCATGATCTCGCGGCATGCGTCCAGGCCGATGGCGAAGGTCTTGAAGCCATAGGCGATGGCGCGGCCGTAGTCGGGCAGCCGATGCAGTTTCAGGCGCACGCGCACGATGACGCCAAGGGTGCCTTCCGAGCCGATGAACAGTTGCTGCAGGTCGGAGCCGAGCGCCGCGCGCGAGTATCCGCCCACCGTGACGAGGCTGCCGTCGGCCAGCACCACGTCCATGCCGAACACCATGTCCTCGATCTTGCCGTAGCGCGTGGAGAGCTGGCCGGCGCCGCGGCACGCCACCCAGCCGCCCACGGTGCTGATGGCGAAGGACGACGGCCAGTGGCCCATCGTCATGCCGTAGTCCCTCTGGATGGTCTGCTCGAAGATGTCGCCGAACACGCCCGCCTCCACTTCGACAATCTGGCTTTCCTTGTCGAAGTCCAGCATCTTGTTCAGTTCGCACACATCCAGCACGATGCCGCCGCGCACCGGCAGGGCGGCCCCGGTCACATTGCTGCGCCCGGCCGATACGGTCACGGGGATCGCCGCCGCGTGCGCGATGCGCATGACCGCCTGGATCTGCCCGATGGTTGAAACCCGCACGATGACGGCCTGCGGGGTCGCGGGCTTGCCGGCAGTCTCGGTCATCATCGACCCGGCCCACCAGTCACGCGTCCACGTCACGACGCTGCCGGCATCGGTGAGCACTTCATCCGCCACGCCGCGCAGCGCGTCGATCTGCGCGGCATCGACGGCCACGGCGTCGCGTTGCAGCCCGGGCGTGTCGGACGTTTCCTTGATGGTGGCCGCGTAAGCGGGCGGCGTGTGCGCGCCGACGACGTAGTTGCCACGGTTGTAGCCGCGCTTGATTGCTTCCTTGCTGATCATGCCTTCTCTCCCATAAGAACGGATTTTTCATGTGCGACGGCGCTCAGGTAGGTGTTGACCTGTTGCGCCACGACGGATTCGGGCAGGCCGAGTTCGGCCTGCAGCAGTTCGCCCACGCGCGCCGCGGCGCGCGCCGACGCATCGCGCGCCATCAGGCGGGCACGGATGCGGCGCGAAAGGATGTCGTCCACGCTGCCCGCCAGTTCATGGCGCGCGGCGTAGACGATCTCGGCTTCGGTGTAGGGCAGCCCTTCGACGATCGGCTTCTGCAGGCGCGCATCGGCCTGCAGGATGTCGCTGACAAAGCGCGCTTCCGTGCCGTAACGCTCGCCCAGGTGGGCCGACAGGCCGCCGGATGCCACAATGGCCTGCGCGTCGTATCCCGCCGCGCCCAGCAGGTACGCCGATCTGGTCCGGCATTTGCTGCGCTGGCCGATGACTTTCTGCGCGGCGTCGATGGTCTGCTCGGCCATATGCCGGGAGGTCGTCAGCTTGCCGCCGACGATGGTGACCAGGCCATCGGCCGCCGTATGGATTTCATGGTTGCGCTTGATCTCCAGCGTCTTGCCGCCCGGCGGCGCGACCAGCGGCCGGCACCCCGCGATGCTGCCGAGCACGTCCTCGGCCTGCAGGTCCGTCTTCAAGGCCCAGCGCGCGCCGTCGAGCAGGAAGTCCAGCTCCTGCCGGGTGCAGCAGACATCGTCGAGGTCACCCTCGTAGTCTTCATCGGTGGTGCCGAGGTAGGAGACGTTGCCCCAGCGGGTGATGGTGGCGCGGCGGTTGCGCCCCGGCACCGGGATGGTCACGGTGCAGTCGTTGCGGACCTTCAGCCAGGGAATGGCGATATGCACGCCCTTGGCCGGCCGGATGTGCAGGGTCTTTTCCTCGCCCTTCTTGCGGCCGGTCCAGTCGCGCAGCCAGACGCCGGTCGCCATGATGACGACGCCGGCTCTGGCCCGGATCTCGCGCTCGCCGGCATGGACGATCACGCCATCGACCTTGCCGTGATCGTTGCGGGTGATCTCGACCGCCTTCGCATGGTTGACCACCGCCGCGCCATGGAAGGCCGCGGTACGGGCGATGTTCAGGGTCAGCCTGGCATCGTCCACCCGCGCATCGAAATACAGGAAGCCGCCGAGCAGGTTCTCTTCGTTGAAGGTCGGGCAATGCGACAGCACCTCGGCCTTGGTGAGTTTCTGGTGGAGGATGCCTTCGCGCCAGCCGCCGGCGATGTCGTAGGTCCAGAGCAGGCTTTCAAACGCCTTGGACAGGCGCTTGTCGAACACGCCATCCTTTTCCAGCACGGGGAACAGGAACGGCAGGCGCTGCACCAGGTGCCTGGCATTCCTGCGCAGGCGCTGGCGCTCCAGCAGGGAATGGCGCACCAGCCCGAGGTTGCCCTGTTCGATATAGCGCAGGCCGCCGTGCACCATCTTGGAGGATTTGGACGAAGTGCCGGAGGCGAAGTCGTTCTTCTCCACCAGGGCCACGCGGTAGCCGCGCAAGCTCGCATCCAGCGCCGCGTAGGCGCCGGTCACGCCGCCGCCGACGATGAGGATGTCAAACTGTTCGCTGGCAAGGCGGTCCAGCTGCTCCTGGCGGACCAGGCGCAGCGGCTCGGTGGAGGTCATCGCGGCGCGCTCCTTGCCCGGATTTCTGGATGGAAAAACCATCATGTCGTGGAAATCTCCTGACTGCTTATTGATTGTGGAAGGTCTGCGCGTGACGCAGCTCGGACGCCACCCGCGCATGCCACAGCGCGCGGCGTTCGCCGCGCTCGCCGGCGCCGAGCCGGGGCTCGAAGACGGCATCGGTTTCATTGGTGGCGCGGGCGTGCTGCAGCGAGTCCCACAGCAATCCCGACGATCCCGCGAAGAAGGCAATGCCGCGCAAGCTGGCCCGGTCGGTTTCCCGCATGCGCCGGATCGGCATGCCGGTCAGGTCCGCCTGGATCTGCAGCAAGGCGTCGCTGCCGGACAAGCCGCCGCCCACGATGAGTTCGGACACCTTCACGCCAGCGACTTCCTCGTTGGCCTCGATGCACGACGCAACCGCATGGGCAATGCCTTCGAGGATGGCGTAGGCCACCTCGGCCTGGGAGCTCGCGATGGAAACGCCCGTCAGCGAGGCCCGCGCCTCGGGCTGCATCTGCGGCACGCGCAGCCCCGTCAGCGCAGGCAGGAACGTCACGCCGCGCGCCGAATCGACTGTGGCCGCCAGCGCGCTGATCTGCTTCGCGCTCTCGAACCAGCGCAACTTCTCGCAGACCCAGTTGAGCGCCGAACCGGTAGTGGCCACGAAGGTTTCGACCGAGAGGTGCGAGACATGATGCTGGCGGCGCGCGGTCATGGTCAGGGTGCCGTCGTACAGCCCGGCCCTGGCCGGCGGCTCCGGCCCGGTCATCAGGTCGACGAAGCTGCCGGTGCCGTGCACGCACATCGATTGCCCCCGGTCCAGGCACCCGAGCCCCGCCGCGCCCGCGAGCTGGTCGCCGGCGCAGGCGAGGATCGGCACGTCGATGCCCAGTTGCTCCGGCCGGGTGCGGCCGAAGTCGTCCGCGTCCTGGCGCAGCGCCGGCAAGAGCGCGGCAGGAAAGCCCAGCGCGTCCAGCCAGCCGAGGTGGTAGCGGTGCTCCGCCAGCACGTAGGCACTGGCGGATGTCACGTTGGTGGGCGTGGTCACGCAGGTGCGTTCGCTGGACAGGTGCCACAGCAGCCAGGTATCGATCGTGCCGAACGCAAGACGGTTCTCCCGGAACGCCTCGGCCACGGCCGGGGTCTCGTGGAGATGGCGTGCCGCCCAGAGGTAGGGGGAGCGCACGCCTGCCGGGCGGCCGACCTGCTCGATCAGCGTCTTGTCCCAGGCTGGCGCCAGCGCGTTGAGTTCGCTGACGTAGCGCGTGTCCTGCCAGACCATGGCGGGCACGAGCGCGCGGCCGGTGCGGGTATCCCAAAGCACCGCCGTGGCCCGCTGCGTGGCCAGGCCCAGCGCCACGATTTGCAACTGCTCCAGCTGCGCGCGCGCAATCGTCGCGCGGCACACGGCGATGGTCTTCTCCAGGATCGCGTTCGCATCCTGTTCCACCACGCCAGGCCGCGGCGCGTCCACCTGGAGCGCCATGTACTCCAGGCAGGAGACATGGCCGTCGGCCGCGACGACAGCCGCGCGCGTTCCGGAGGTGCCTTCGTCGATGGCGAGTATGACGTGCCTGTTGTGCTTCATCGCTGGGTTTTCTCGATCGCCGGGTTGAGGAACGCCGGGGCCGGCTGTTCATCGCCGCTGAATTGCGGGGCATCGGCTTCGTTGTCTGGATTGATCGTGGTGCGCGTCGGGTCCCAGCGGATCACAAAGCAGATGATGCTGGCCGCCAGCGGCACGATCGACAGGATAAGAAAGGTCTTTTCCAGGCCATAGTTCTCCCGGAAGATCGGGAAGATCAACAGGCCCAGCGCGGCGCCGGTCGAGCCCAGGGCACCGATGATGCCGTTCGCCCCCGCGCGCAGTTCACTGCGGAACGACAGCGACGAAAGGCTCTTGCCGTTGGCGCCGGGGCCGCCCGAGTGGAAAAGGATAAACAGCGACGGCACGATCACCGCCACCCAGACCGGCATCTTGCCGTTGAACAGGCCGAGGATCAGCAGCATGACGAAGACGGCGGCGAACCCGAAGGCGGAAGCGCGCCGCAGGCCAAGCTTTCTGCCGATCAGCGGCGACATGAAGCCCCCGAAGATGCCGAAGACATTGAAGACCAGCGCGCCCACGGTGGCGTAGATGAAGTCCTTGCCGAACAAGGCCGCGCTGATCAGCGGCAAATACCAGCCGACCGCGAAATACTGGATGGACTGGCCGATCTGCACGGTCGCCGCAAGGATGGTGCGCGGCAGGTACACGCCGCGGAAGATAAGCAACACATTGGCCAGGCCGCGCTTTGCCTGGTTGAGGACAGGCAGGCGCTCGTCCACCGGCGCGGCCACGAAGGGCCGGCCATAGATCCGGGTCATCGCCCCGGCGGCGTCGTCCAGCCGCTCCTTGCGCGCCAGCCAGATCGGGCTTTCGACCAGGAAGGCAAGCTGCAGGATGAGAATGCCGACCCCGAAGATGGCCGTAGCGGCCACCGAATAGCGCCAGATGGAATCGCCCACCTGCCACGAGTGGAACAGCAAGGCCAGCAGCAGGTTGCTGCAGACCGCGGTGTACCACATGCCCTGCCAGGTATTGAGCCGGCTCTTCAGCTTGACTGGCGTGAACTCCGCCAGCACCGCCATGGCAATGGCGAAATCAATGCCGTAGGCGGCGCCCACGAAGAAGCGCCCGACCAGGATGACTTCAAAGCCCGGCGCGAAGACCACCAGCAGCGCACCGGTCACCGCCAGGAATTTCGCCAGCACCAGCGGACGAACCCGGCCCCAGCGGTCTGCCATCCAGCCGCCGATCGGGTTGAAGGCAATGGCCACCCAGGAAGCGAACGAGGTCAGCAGCGCGACCTGCGACGCGGCAAGATGCAAATCCCGCGTCATGGGCCCGAGGCCCGCGCTCAATGCAGAATTGGAGAATGCGTCAAGGAATAATCCCCCCAGCGCGAGCCACCAGATGAGGCCGGCTCTGCCTTTTATGCCTGGGCAGGAATCAATAAACGAGATGACATCATCGATGCCACGGATCTTGATCGTGGATTGCACAGCGGTCTCCTTGTTTTATTTCTGTAAGAGGCCGCAGCAATCTGCACGCAGGTAGAGACCATCTTACAGATGGTCTCTTATCTAGATCTGCAGGCGCACTTTAGGTTGAAAGCCTCCGAGTGTCAAGGGAAGGATCGGGCACTGCCTGGCCTGCCCCGGACCGGCGGCGTGAGACGCCGCCAGCCGGGTTTGCCGGAACTTGCTACATTGCTCCCTGCGGCCAACGCAGCCCCGGCCAGTTTCAGACGACCGACCCAAGGAGATACCGAATGCCCATCGAGAGCACCCGCACCGCCCTTCAACTCCGCTCGCTGATCAAGCGCGGCGGCGAACTGGAGTTGTCGCTTGCCAGCGTCGACATCCCCCGGCCCGGCCCGAACGAAGTGCTGGTCCGTGTCGAAGCCTCGCCCCTGAACCCGTCCGACCTCGGCCTGCTGTTCGGCGCCGCGGACATGAGCACGGCAAGGGCCGGCGGCTCGGCCGGACAGCCCGTCGTCACCGCCCGCGTCCCGGAGGGTGCGATGAAGAGCATGGCGGGCCGGGCAGACGTGTCCATGCCGGTTGGCAATGAAGGCGCGGGGGTGGTCGTCGAGGCGGGCACATCCGCCGCGGCGCAGGCGCTGCTGGGCAAGACGGTGGCTGCCATCGGCGGCGCGATGTACTCGCAGTACCGCTGTATCCCGACGGAACAGTGCCTGGTCCTGCCGGAAGGCGCGACGCCGGCCGAAGGCGCCTCGTCGTTCGTCAACCCGCTCACGGCGCTGGGCATGGTCGAAACCATGCGGCGCGAGGGGCATAGCGCGCTGGTGCACACCGCTGCTGCCTCCAACCTGGGGCAGATGCTCAACCAGATCTGCCTCAAGGATGGCGTCGGCCTGGTGAACATCGTGCGCAAGCAGGAGCAGGCGGACCTGCTCAAGGCCCAGGGTGCGGTTCACGTCTGCAACGCGGCTTCGCCCACCTTCCTGCAAGACCTCACCGAAGCGATCGCCGCCACGGGCGCGACGCTCGCCTTCGACGCCACCGGCGGCGGTAAGCTTGCGGGACAGATCCTGGGCTGCATGGAGGCGGCCTTGAACAGGAAAGCCGGCGAGTACAGCCGCTATGGCTCGACGACGCACAAGCAGGTCTACCTCTATGGCGGCCTGGACACCTCCCCGACAGAGTTCACCCGCAACTTCGGCATGGCCTGGGGAATGGGAGGCTGGCTGTTGTTTCCCTTCCTGCAGAAGATCGGGCCGCATGCGGCGAGCGCGCTCAAGCAGCGCGTGGTGGCGGAACTGAAGACGACCTTTGCCAGCCACTACTCGAAAGAGATCTCGCTGGCCGAGGTACTGGACCTGGACGTGATCGCGGCCTACAACAGGCGCGCGACCGGCGAGAAGTATCTGATTAATCCGAACAAGGGGCTGGCTGGGTAATGACCCGCGGCGCGGCATGCCGCGCTTGCCGGCTTTCAGTGCCCGCACCGGGCACTGAAAAGAATCTGCCCGAGCCGGTCGGCAGCGCTCCGTAGCCCGCTGCCTGTCGGACGGCTGCCGTCCCGGCGCGCCTCAGGACGGCAGCGCCATGTACAGGAGCGGGAATGGATTACCGAACGGGTCCGGCGCGCAGCGGCCGATCCGGCGTACATGCTCGTGGAATCCAGCCGCTTGCCCGTTCTGCTTCTTCCCAGACAGCAAAGCGCTGCGCGAGGCCGGCCGCGATGGCGGGCGATATGATCAATGACGTCATTTGCGCCAGGCAGGGTGGCAGGCACCCGGGGGCGGCAGCCATGCCACGCATTGTCATGAAACGATAATCACTTTCTGTTAGCACATTTCACTTGACAATGATTACCAATCGCATAAGCGCAAATTAATCGGCATAACCTTACAAATTCATTTCAAAGCGAATCTTATTTTTAAGGAATTCATGGAATTTTTTATATCGATTGCCTTATGATTAACCCGCAGAAAATCCACGCACAATGAATGCGGTGATTGGACCGGGAGCCTTCCATGCAGGTGACTTTTTTCCAGCGCGGTTGCATCCGGCTCGAACTGCCTGCTGATCCTTGCATCGATCTTCCCGCGGCCCTTCGGATGGGAGTGCCTGGCGGTGGTGCCAGGGGGAGCAACGCCGTTCGTGCCAGCGGCTGCCCAAGATGAACTGGGGCACGCTCCCGGACGTCGCGCTGGCGTGCGTGGCGGCAGGCTATGCCATCACCGCGGTACTGGCCAGCCGGCGCGCACCGGCGCAGGCCGCCACCCCTTGCGCCGCCCCGGAATACGCCGGCCTGCACCCGGTCAGCGTGCTCAAGCCGCTGTGCGGCGCCGCCCCCCAGCTTTATGAGAACCTTGCAGGCCTGTGCCGGCAACGGCATCCGGCGTTCCAGCTGGTGTTCGGCGTCCATGCGGCGGACGATCCCGCCATCGCGGTGGTGGCGCGGCTGCGCGCGGAATTTCCGGCATGCGACATTGCCCTGGTGACCGACTCCCGGGTGCACGGCAGCAACCTCAAGGTCAGCAACCTGATCAACCTGCTGCCACAAGCGCGCCATCCCTGGCTATTGATTGCCGACAGTGACATTGCCGCGCCCCCGGATTACCTGGCCCGCGTCACCGCGCCGCTGGCCGACGCCGCGGTTGGCGTTGTGACCTGCCTGTACCGCGGCAGGGCCGCAGGCGGACTATGGTCACGGGTCGGCGCGCAGTTTATCGACGACTGGTTCGCGCCCTCCGTGCACATCGCCCATGGCGGCGGCTCGCGCCGCTTCTCCTTCGGTGCGACGATTGCCCTGCGGCGAGAGGTACTCGACGCCATCGGTGGATTCGCGCCCCTGGCCAACCGGCTCGCCGACGATTTCTGGCTTGGCGAGCTGACCCGCCGCAGCGGCTTGCGTACCGTGCTATCGGACGTCGTGGTAAGCACGGATGTGACGGAAACGCATCTGCCCGCGCTGTGGGCGCACGAACTGCGCTGGCTGCGCACCATCCGTTCCATCAACCCCATCGGCTTTGCCTTTACCTTCATCACCTTTACCTGGCCCATGCTGGCGCTGGCCGCCTGGCTGTCGCCGCAGCCTCTGGTGCTGGCCGTGGCGCTGGCCGGCATCGTGGCGCGCAGCGTGCTGGCGGGCAGCGCCGCC
>NZ_JFJV02000203.1:0-712 GCF_000611145.1 Cupriavidus sp. SK-3
CCAGCCGGGCGCGGAGCGCCCGGCTGGCACGGCCAACCAGCGCAACGGCAAGAGCGCCAAGACCGTCCTGACTGAGGACGGGCCGCTGCGGGTGAACATCCCGCGCGACCGCGACGGCAGCTTTGATCCGCCCCTGATTCCCAAGCACGAGCGGCGCCTCACCGGGTTCGACGACAAGATCATCGCCATGTATGCCCGTGGCATGACCGTGCGCGAGATCCAGGCATTCCTGGCTGAACAGTACGGCACCGAAGTCTCGCCCGAGTTCATCAGTTCGGTGACCGACGCGGTCATGGACGAAGTCACTGCCTGGCAGGCCCGTCCGCTCGAGGTGATGTACCCGGTGGTGTTCTTCGACGCGCTGCGCGTCAAGATGCGTGAGGACGGCGTGGTGCGCAACAAGGCGGTCTACCTGGCCCTGGGCGTACTGCCAGACGGCACGCGCGACATCCTGGGCCTGTGGATCGAAACCACCGAAGGCGCCAAGTTCTGGATGAAGGTGTTCAATGACCTGAGGACCCGCGGCACGCAGGACATCCTGATTGCGGTGACTGACGGGCTCAAGGGCATGGAACAGGCCCTGAACGCGGTGTTCCCGAACACGACGCTGCAGACCTGCATCGTGCACCTGATCCGCAATAGCCTGGAATACGCCAGTTGGAAGGAGCGCCGGGCCGTAGCGGCTGCGCTCAAGCCCGTGTACACGGCGCCC
>NZ_JFJV02000204.1:0-29934 GCF_000611145.1 Cupriavidus sp. SK-3
TTCCTTTGGGTGCAAAAACCAACACCGCCAACAAAAAAGACCCCAAACCCAAAAACCACATAAAACCCCACCCTTGACAACCCTCCCCACCCCTCCTATCCTCTCGATAAAATTCCCTAAGTAAGACCATCGTTCTATTCTACAGAACAACAAAAATCACCCAACGGTGCAGAGCACCACCCAAGAAAGGAGACAAAATTGATCCTCTTCCCCTCCCCCATCCGTGCCCTGCTCCTCCTCGCCATCCCCGCCATGCTAACCACCGCCGCCACCCCTGCGGCAGCAGACAGCTACCCAAGCCAACCCGTACGCCTGGTAGTACCCTTCCCCCCCGCCGGCGGCACCGACGTCATGGCCCGGCTGGTGTTCAACAAGGTAGGCATGTCCACCCACTGGAACGTGGTGGTGGAAAACCGCGCCGGAGCAGGCGGCAATATCGGCATGGACGCGGTAGCCAAAGCCCGTCCGGACGGCTACACGCTGGGCATGGGCCAGACCGCCAACCTGGCGATCAATCCCACCCTGTATCCCAAGATGCCCTACGACGCGATCAAGGATTTCACGCCAGTGGCGCTGGTATCCGCGCAGCCGCTGGTGCTGATCGTGCGCAAGGATGCGCCATACAAGAACGTGGCTGACCTCGTTGCCGCTGGCAAGGGCAAGCAGCTCTCGATGGCCTCGGCCGGCACCGGCACCGTGGGCCACCTCACCGGCGAGATGTTTGCCCGCCGCACCGGCATCAAGATGTTGCATGTGCCGTACAAGGGAGCCTCCCCGGCACTGACCGACCTGCTGGGCGGCCAGACCGATTTCTACTTCGCCACGCCGCCTATCGCGCTGCCCATGATAAAGGCCGGCAAGCTGCGCGCCCTGGCGGTGACTTCGGCCAAGCGCCTGCCGCTTCTGGCCGACGTGCCCACCGTGATCGAAGGCGGCTACGCCGGCTTCCAGGCGGAAGACTGGAAGGCGCTGGTGGCGCCGGCCGGCACGCCGGCGGATGTGGTCAAGCGCGTCAACGAGGAAATCAACAAGGCCATCACCCAGCCCGACACCATCGCCAAGATGCGCGAGGAAGGCAGCGAGCCGCGCGGCGGCAGCCCTGCCGACCTGGCCGCGTTCATGAAGGCGGAAAACACCCGTTGGGGCACCATCGTGCGCCAGTCCGGCGCCAAGGTAGAGTAAAGCCTCCCGGTCTTTACCGCCCCGACCGCTCCGCACCCCGGGGCCGGCTTCGCTGCCACGAAGCCGGCCCCGGCACTGATACCTGGAATCCGCGCCATGCAAAAACCGCTACGCCATATCCGCGTCCTCGATCTCACCAATGTGCTGGCTGGCCCTTTCTGCTGCCACCAGCTGGCCCATATGGGCGCTGAAGTCATCAAGGTGGAAACGCCGGGCACCGGCGACCTCGCCCGCCAGCTCGGCGCCGACGCCGAACTCAACCGCCGGCTGATGGGCGTGTCCTTCCTGGCGCAGAACCCCGGCAAGCGCTCCATTACCGTCAACCTCAAGCACGCGCGCGGCAAGGAAGTGTTTCGCAAGCTGGTGGAGAGCGCCGACGTGCTGGTGGAGAACTTCCGCCCCGGCGTGATGGACCGGCTGGGGCTGGGCTTCGACGCGCTCAAGCTGATCAATCCCAAGCTGATCTACTGCGCGATCTCCGGCTTCGGGCAGGACGGCCCGCTCTCGGACCTGCCGGCGTACGACCAGATCATCCAGGGCATGTCCGGCGTGATGAGCATCACCGGCGACCCGCAGACCGCGCCTTACCGCGTGGGATATCCGGTCTCGGACACCATCGGCGGCATCACCGCAGCCTTTGCCGTGGCCGCCGCGCTGGCCGACCACCAGCGTACCGAGGGCTATTTCATCGATGTGTCGATGCTCGAGGCCACCCTCGCCACCATGGGCTGGGTGGTCTCCAACTACCTGATCGCCGGCAAGACTCCGGCGCCGATGGGCAACGAGAACATGACGGCCAGCCCGTCGGGGGCCTTCCACACCGGCGAGGGCCTGATCAATATCGCCGCCAACAAGCAGGAACAGTTTGAAGCGGTATGCCGCGTGGTGGGCCGCCCGGAACTCGCCACCGACGCGCGCTTCGCGGAACGCCAGGCACGGCTGGCCAACCGCGCCGAGCTGACGCGCGAGCTCGAAGCCGAGCTGGCGAAGAAGTCCGCCGACGCATGGTGGCAGTTGTTCAACGAGGCCGGCGTGCCGGCCGGCCCGGTCTACAGCGTGCCGCAAACGCTGGACCACCCGCAGGTCAGCGGGCGCGGCATGATCGGCGACTTTGCCGACGTGCCCGGCGTGGGCCGCGATATCCGGCTGGTGCGCACGGGCTTCAAGCTTAACGGCGAAGCGCCGTCGGTCGATACGCCGCCGCCGGAACTCGGCCAGCACACCCGCGAAATCCTCGCCCAGCTCGGCTATGGCGAGGCTGACATCGAAACCCTGCAACAGGAGCGTGCCGTATGAGCGAACCCATCAACGAAGGCCAGCGGCTGTCCCAGGACTGGTGGCGCACCGAAATCATCGACATGCAGCCCGGCGAGATCCGCTACCGCGGCTATCCCATCGAGCAACTGATCGGGCAGGTGTCGTTCGCGCAGATGATCTGGCTGATGCTGCGGGGCGATCTGCCGGGCCGCGGTCAGGGCGAATTGCTGGATGCCGCGCTGATGTCGGCGGTGGACCACGGCCCGCAGGCGCCCAGCATCGCCATCGCACGCATGGCTGCCACTTGTGGTGTGGGGCTGAACAACGCCATGGCGTCGGCCGTCAACGTGCTGGGCGACGTGCACGGCGGCGCCGGCGAGCAGGCGGTGGAGTTGTACCAGGATGTGGCGCGGCGCGTCGACGGCGGCCAGACGCAAGAAGAAGCGGTCAAGGGGGCGCTGGCGGATTACCGCGACAACCATGGCAAGTTCGTGTCCGGCTTCGGCCACCGCTTCCATCCGCTGGACCCCCGCGCCCCGCGCCTGCTGGCACTGGTGGACAAGGCCGCGGCCGAAGACGTGGTTTCGGGCCGCTTCGCCGGCATCGCGCGTGCGGTGGAGACCGAACTGGGCGCCGGCCGCAGCAAGCCCATCCCCATGAATATCGACGGCGCCACGGCCGTGATCTATGCCGAACTGGGTTTCCCTGCCCCCCTGGCGCGCGGGCTGTTCTGCCTGTCGCGCTCCGTCGGCATCCTGGCCCACGCATGGGAGCAAACCCAGCAAGGCGGCCGCAACAAGGGCCCCATCCCGCGCCAGTACATCTGGACCTATGACGGCCATCCGCCGCGGGATGTGCCGCCCGCGCAGGACTGAGCGGAAAAACTACCGGATCGGCGCGTGGACGGAATCGCCCACGTCGCCAGGTACCGGCCGCGTGGCCGGCGCCATCCAGGACGCCAGCGCATAGCGGTCCCGGCCGAACTCCTTGGCCGCGTAGAGGGCACGGTCGGCCGCCGCGAACAACGCGCGCCACAGCCCGTCCACCCCCGCCGCCCCGCCCCGCAGTTCGGCCACGCCGATGCTTACGCTGGCGAAGGCGGTCCCGTCGCCGGGCAGCGGGATGGCACGCACTTTCTTCAGGATGCGGTTGGCCAGCGTCGTGGCCTGGACTTCATCGGTATGCGGGCAGAGGATGCAGAACTCCTCGCCGCCGTAGCGGCCGGCCACATCGGAGGCACGCCGCGAATTGTCGATGGCCTCCGCAATCAGCTTGAGCACGCTGTCGCCGGCATGGTGGCCGTTACGGTCGTTGACCTGCTTGAAATGATCGACGTCGATCACCAGGCACGACAAGGGCTGGCCGTGGCGCTCCCATGCCGCTACCAGGCTGGTAGCCGCCTTGTCGAGCGCGCCGCGGTTGAGCAGGCGCGTCAGCGCGTCCAGCCGGGCGCCGTCTTCCTTGGCGGCGATAACCTGCTCCATCGCCATCAGCGTGAAGCCGAACAACCCCAGCAAGGTAGCCACAAGCGGCGTCAGCAGCAGGAATGCGTCCGCACTGCTGGCGTAGAACGGGCCCGAGGCCACCATGCCGTTCACACCGGCGGCGAAGCCGGCCAGTTGCGTCGTCAGGTGCATCAGGCTGGCGACCACCACCAGCGGCGTGCCGATGCTGCGCCGGCCCCCGTGGGCGCACAGCAGCGTGCCGGCAGTCAGCGCAGCCACCAGGGCCAGGCAGCCATAGCCGATCACGTGCATGCGCGCCTGGCTGTTGGCCATGCCGGCGACCCCGAGCAGCGCCAGTCCGGCCACCGACACGCCCACTGCCAGCGAGCGGTCCCACGAGACCAGGCCGCAGTAGATCCGCACGCCGCGGTAGATCAGCAGCCTGCCGGCGATAAACGTCGCCGCGCCCGCGGCGCTGACGTAAACCAGGCGCGCCGACGCATTGGCGGCCAGCACCAGTCCGGCCGCCGACACCAGCAGGTGCCCCCATGCCCACAGGCGCCCGGCGGCACTGGGACGCAAGGCCGCCAGGAGGCCCGCCGAAATGGCCAGCGCGCTGGCGTACACAACCACCATGACGACGACGATCGTTTGCTGGTCTAACTGCACGGGATTCCTTTGAAGATACCGTGTTGCCGGTGACGTTGACGGGAAGGTGGGGGGCGGGGGCGGGGGCGGCCCGGATACCGGGTCAATTTCGCAAAAGCGCATGATAACGTCATGGGGCCCCACCGGGCACCCCCGACAAGCCGGGCATGGTTGTCCCTGACAAACATCGTTGGTTTCCTGTCAGGTTCAGACGGAGGAAGTGACGCAGCACTAACAGCGAACCGGCGTGCGACCGGCGACCGTGGCAAGCGCCAGCGAGGCCTGGATCCCCGGGTATCAGACAGGAAACGGGAAGGTGCCCCCCAGCGCCACAGTCAGGTCACGCGCCGCAAGCAGCACATGCGGGCGAAACGCCTCGTCAAAGCGCGGCGTGGGGCAAGTCAGCGTCAGCGCGCCCTTGAGCTGGCCGTCCGGACCGAACACGGGCGATGACACGCCGGCAATGTCCGGGATCCGGTCGCCAACCAGCGCGGCAACGCCCTCTTCCCGGATCTTCTGGTAGATCTCTCCGCGTGCGCCGCTGAATGCGCGCAGCACACGGCCGCCGGCGCCGCGGTTGCGCGGCAGCAGTTCGCCCGCCTTGGCGTGGTCGCGCACCGGCTGCGGCGAATCGACACGGTACAGGCACAGGCGATGCTCGCCCTGCTCGACGTGAAAGGCGGCGCTCTCGCGCGTGGCCTGCACCAGCTGGCGCAGCACGGGCATCACCACCATCTCCAGCGAGAAGGAGGCGGAATACACCGAGTGCAGGCGAGCCACTTCGGGACCCAGCCCATAGCGGCCATCGGTATGACGCAGGATCAGCCGGGCATGTTCGAGCGACGCCAGCAAGCGCAGCAGCGTGCTTTTGTAGAGGCCGGTACGCTGTGCCAGTTCGACCAGGCTCAGCGTGGTGTCGCCAAGATGAAACGCGCAGAGCACATAGAGGGCCCGGTCCACGGCTACGGCGCCGCCTTCCGCGGCATGCTTGTCGGCTTCGGATAACTGGGCAGCTTTACGTGGCATGTATGTAGAAACAGGAAACAGGGCTGGGAAGCTTGAAAGGCGCAGGCGAAGGAACGGCATTCCCGCACACAGTTCCACGGTATAGAACGGTACCGGCCTTGTCAATTGTCCCCGCCACCCTGCGCGCGGGGACGCCGCCCGCGTGGCCAGATGCCCTGCTTCCCCGGCGCCAGCATGCCCGTCGGGTCGAGCGCATCCTTGACCCGCTCGACCAGCCGCAGCATGGCATGCCCGTTGAAATCCTGCTGTGCCGCCACGCGGTCCATCAGGTCCAGATGGGCGCGGTACAGGCCGTAGCCTGCGGCGCCCAGTTCGCCCGCCAGCCGGTGCGCAAGCGCGCGCGCCTGGCTGCGCTGCTGCGGGTCGGCACGATCGAAGATGGCGGCGAAGATGTGATGCAGGCACCGTGGCGCCGCGGTGAAGCCACCGTAGTAGTCGAAGCCGTGCGCCGCCGCGCGATCGCGCACCAGCAGGTATTGCCGCATGGCATCGGCACCGGTGGCCGGGCACAGTGGCGAGATATCGAGGTGCGCGCCGTCGCCGCCGCACCACGCCAGCATGCGCATGGCCGACAAGCCGGGCACGCCAAGCAGGCCCAGCGCGCCTGCACTGTCCGGCGGCGCGCTGGCCACGCCGGCGGCGTCGTACGGCCAGGCCCGCAGGCGCGCGCCGGGAATCGCGCCGAATGCCTTGCGCGCGATGCGCCAGCGCGCCTGCACCAGCGCGGCCGGTCCGTACAGGCCGAAACGCAGGTTCCACCAGCCGATGTCCAGCTTGCGGATCATGGCTTGCAGCGCTGTTGCCGGCATGGGGCCGGCACCGTCATACCAGTCGCTGCGCGCCGACACGCCGGCGGCCCAGCGCACGGCACTTTCGATCACGGCCGGCCCGTGCACGACCTCGGCCAGCCGCAGCGGGCGCAGCGTGTCGACTACCGTCTCCAGGTCGGATTCGCGGGCAAAGCTGGCCTGGCACAGCAAAACCGTCTCCGGCGCGGGCATCAGCCAGATGCCCATCTTGGTGACAATGCCGAGATTGGATTGCATGAACAGGCCATCGATGCCGGGGCCATAGCCGTCCCGGTGCAATTGCCAGGCCGTGCCGCCGGACAGCGCGCCCATGCCGGTGCGCACGATCTCCCCGCTGGCCAGCACCACTTCCATGCCGCACTGCATGGCGGCGTGATCGCCATAGGGCGTGACGCCAAACCCGCGCTCCAGCGTATTGCCGATCACGCTGCCCCAGCCGACCGCCGGCGGATCGATCCACAGCGCAATGCCTTCGCGGCGCAAATGCGCGTGGAGATCGAAATAGCTGACGCCCGGCTCCACCAGCGCATAGGCCAGCGCCGGGTTCACTTCGAGAATACGGTTCATGCGCCGCAGGTCGAGCACCAGTGTGCCGCGCTGCCGCGGCGCGGCGCCGCCGTAGCCCAGGTTGCGGCCAATGGAAACCGGCCAGAGCGCAAGGCGCGCGGCGCTTGCCACGCGCAGCGCGTCCTGCACCTGGGCGACACTGGCCGGCAGCAGCACGGCGGAAGGGGCGAAGGCCCCCGGATCTTCATCGGGCAGTGGCGAGTAGGGATCGCGATAGGCGGCGAGGTCGGAGGGCGCGGACAATACCGCGCCCTCCCCGAGCACCGAGGCGAAATCATCCAGGGCCCGCGCAAACCGCGCCGCGGAACAGTCCGGCGGAAGCACCTGTTTCGCATTCACGTCCGGCGCCGGCCTCCCTCCTCAATGGTGGTGGCCACCGCCACCGCCGCCCCCATGAAATCCACCCTGGAATCCACCGCGGGACCCGCCCTGGAACCCACCGCGCATGCCGCCATGGAAGCCGCCCCCCGCGTGCGCGAAGGACATGTGGTGCATATGGTGAAAGTGATGAAAGCGGTCAACGAAGATAAAGCTCGCGCCAAAGCCGACACCGACCGGCGCCCAGTACCACGGATCGACGTAGTAAGCCGGCTGCGTATAGATCATGGTGCCGCCGGAGCTTTCCACCATCTGCCAGGAACCGTCCGGCTGCAGGCAGGCCAGCCCGACCACTTGCTGCAGGTAGCCATCGATCTCCACCTGTCCCGCCATCTGCTGGCAGGGCGACGAATAGCCGTTCCATGCGTCAGCGGCCATCTGCGCTGCGGCCGGCACGCTCAAGCCGAGGCCGGCAAGCAACGCCGCCACGGCACCCAGAGCTTTTCCCATGATGTCATCCCAGGGAACGAACGCCCGACGTTTGCGACATACCAGGACAACGCGCAAGGCACATCCAGCGGCACATCGGTTTGCCTGCAGGACCCGCTGGCGCGGCTGGCGCACGCACCTGCGCGCCTGCATTACGTAAACGGATTGGCGCCCCCGTTTATTCCCTCGTTTATTCCCTCGTTTATTCCCCCGTTCATGCCACGCTGCCTGACGTCGTCAAAACGCGCCGCGGACCGCTATCGCCACGCCTCCGGATGCCCTCCCAGGCTGGCGCAGACATCGCCGGCGATGGCGCGCAGGCGAGCTTCGCCCAGCTGGCCTGACAGCGCATAGCCGGCCCCGCCCCCGGCCCAGTAATAGGTGCGGCGGTCCGCCTGGCGCAGCAGGCCGAGCGAGGCCGAAGCCGGCGCGGCCGGCGTGATATACAGCGTGAGCCGCTCGCCAGCCGCGTTCTGGTACATCAGTTGCGCAGCCGGGCCGGCGTCGCCCACAAGCAGCCGGCCACCCAGCAGCGCGAATCCGTATTCGTCCAGCGACGGGATGGTCAGCGTGCGCGCGAGCCGGCGCGACAGCCAGGCCTGCAAGTGTGGCTGGTCGGCAGCCGCCACCTCGACCGGATGGCGCTGTTCGGGCGCGAACACCGCGTAGGCGGCATCGGCGTGGCGCGCGAACTCGCGGGGATCGGCGCTCGCACCGGGAAGCCAGGCCAGGCCAAGGGCCAGTGCCATTCCGGCCAGCGCCCAGCCCAGCGCGGCAAGGGCACGGCGCCACCAGCGCGGCTGCGCCCTGACCAGCACATAACGCAGGTTGGCTGGCAGCGGAAACAAGGCCTTGAGCGCGGCATTCTGCTGGCGATAGCGCTCCGCCAGCATTGCCGCCTGCGCGTCATGCGCCAGCGCCGCGCGGGCGGCCGCCGCTTCGGACTCCGGCAGTTCGCCGTCCACCAGCGCGCACAAGCGCGCTATCGCCTCGATATCCGGTGCGGGTTGGCTGGAGCCAGTTTCCCGATCGTCGTTCATGGCGTATTTCTCACCACCCTGAGCGGCACGTGCCGCTCGCTGTTTCCACCTGTGCCACCGGTGCCATCGCCAAGCCACGCGCGCAAGTGCTCCCGCGCCCGCGCCAGGCGCGACATCACGGTGCCAGGCGGCACCTGTAATACCGCGGCGGCCTCCTGGTAGCTCAAGCCCTCCAGCACGATCAGCAGCAGCACTTCACGCTGCTCTGCCGGCAGCCGGTACAGCGCGCGTTGCACATCGCGCAGCAAGAGCCCGTCGATTTCGCCTGCCGGGGCCTCCTGCCGCTGCCACAGCGGGTCGGCCTCGTCCACGGCCACTTCGCGGCGGTGGCGCAACTGATCGATATAGAGATTGCGCAGCACGGTCAGCATCCAGGCCCTGACGTTGCTGCCCGCGCGCAGGCGGCTGCCCTGGGCGATCGCGCGCTCCGCGGTGTCCTGCACCAGGTCGTCCGCCCACGCGGCGTCGCCGGTAAGGGCGCGCGCATAGCGCCGCAGTTGCGGAAGCCAGACCGCTATGTCATCGCCAAAGCTCACAGCTGACAACACATGGGGCACGCATCCCGATGCATCCGCGCGGATCTCAGTACCCGCCGCCGCCCATGCCGCCGGTGCCGCTCGTGCTACGGCTGCCGTCGCGCGAGGCCGATGACTGGCCGGACCCGCCGCCATCCGAAGAGCAGGCCGCCACCGCCATCAACGCCAGCAGCAATGCCGAAACCAGTCGGAGCGCTTTCATGTTGGTCTCCTTGGTGGCAGGCCACGCGGCGGCGGCATCGGCCGATGCCGCATGCGCCACGTCCGGCTGCGCGCATGCCGCCGCCGGTCCTGCCCAACGGGTAAACGCATGGCGCCCCGGTTTTATTCCACCGCAGGGGGGTGCCTCGCTGTCCGCCGCCGCAATCGCGGCGTATCGCCGACTTCCGCGCCAGGCTCGTGCGGCCCGCGATACTTCGCGACGTTCCTTGCATTGTCATGCAAGTGATCTAGAGTGATGTGATGCGCCATTTCGCCCCGCCGTTTCGCCCCACTCTGCCCTGCTGTGACGGTAAATAATCAGTCACGGCGCTTCACGGCATGACGGCATGACGTCACGATGAAGTGATCGAGCAATGGCTGGATTGAGTGCACTGACACAGGCTCGCATTCAGTTTGCGGAAATCACCTTCCTCCACCTCGTTCGCCCTGCCATTTCCCATGGCCAGGTCAGGCATCAACGCTCTCACGGCCTTTCCCGCGCGCCGTGCGAGGCTTCCGGCCATCGCCGCCGCCCTGATCGCGGCCACGACCGATAGCCGAACCTTCAACGATGGCCTTGCGCGGCGCAAAGCCGGAATGGCTGCCGCCTTGCTTCCCCGGCGCCGGCCGGCGCCCCGCCGCGCCGCATCCGTCACCGGGCCGTCAAGCCGCCCCGCCGGCCCGGTCCGGCGGGCATCCGGCGCATGCGTGTTTTCGTGTCTCCAGTCCCCTACCACCGATTCCGAGGTTCTTTCATGCGCATCGAGCGGGTTCCATTTCGCCATATCAGTGCCGCGACGATTGCCGTAGTGCTTGCCGCGTGCGGACAGAAACCTGCTGCGCCGCCGCCCCCGCCGCTGGAAGTCGGCGTCGTCACCGTCAAGCCGGCCACCGTGCCTGTCACGACCGAATTGCCCGGCCGCACCAGCGCGTTCCTGGTGGCGCAAGTGCGCGCGCGGGTCGATGGCATCGTGCAGCGCCGCGAATTCACCGAGGGCTCCGACGTCAAGACCGGACAGCGCCTCTACAAGATCGACCCGACGCCCTACATTGCCGCGCTCAACAATGCCAAGGCAGCGCTGGCGAAGGCGCAGGCCAACGTCGGCACGCAGCAAGCGCTGGTCCAGCGCTACAAGATACTGGTCGGGGCAAACGCCGTGAGCAAGCAGGACTACGACAACGCCGTTGCCGCGCTGGGCCAGGCGGTGGCCGACGTGGCAGCTGGCAAGGCTGGCGTGGAAACGGCGCAGATCAACCTGGGCTACACCGATGTCGTCTCGCCGATCACCGGGCGCAGCGGCGTGTCGCAGGTCACGCCGGGCGCCTACGTGCAGGCCAGCCAGGCCACCCTGCTGACCACCGTGCAGCAAATGGACCCCATCTACGTCAACCTGACGCAATCGAGCGTGGAAGGCCTGCGGCTGCGCCGCCAGATCCTGGAAGGCCGGCTGCAGACCAGCGGCGCCAACGCCGCCAAGGTCACGCTGCTGCTCGAAGACGGCCGCACTTACCCGCAGACCGGCCGGATCCAGTTCACCGACGTGAGCGTCGACCAGGGCACGGGCTCCGTCACGGTGCGCGCGATCTTCCCCAACCAGGACCGGGTGCTGCTGCCGGGCATGTTCGTGCGCGCGCGCATCGACGAAGGCATGAACGACAAGGCCATCGTCGTGCCCCAGATCGGCGTCACGCATGACCAGAAGGGGCAGCCTGTGGTGCTCGTCGTCGGCCAGGACAACAAGGTGGCGCAACGCCAGATCGTCACTTCGGGCACGTTCGGCAATGGCTGGGTGGTGGACAGCGGGCTGCAACCGGGCGATCGCGTGATCGTGAACGGCGTGGAAAAGGCAAAACCCGGCATGACGGTCAAGCCGGTCGAGGCCCAGGTGCCGGCGCAGCCGGCCTCCGGCGCGCAGGCAACACCCCCCGCGAGCGCGCCTGCGGCATCGGCGACAGCGGCGCCATCGTCGGCGCCATCCCCGTCATCCACCCCGGCCGCGCAATAAAAGGGAGCCGCCTTCATGGCAAAGTTCTTTATCGACCGGCCGATCTTTGCGTGGGTGATCGCCATCATCCTGATGCTGGCCGGCCTGGCCTCCACCGCCACGCTGCCGGTTGCCCAGTACCCGACGATTGCCCCGCCCGCCGTCCAGATCAGCGCCACCTATCCCGGCGCTTCCGCAAAAACCGTTGAAGATACCGTTACCCAGGTGATCGAGCAGCAGATGAGCGGCCTCGATCACCTGCTCTACCTGTCCTCCACCAGCGACGACTCCGGCACGGCCACCATCACGCTGACCTTCGCGGCAGGCACCAATCCGGACATTGCGCAGGTCCAGGTACAGAACAAGCTGCAGCTCGCGACGCCGCTCTTGCCGCAGGCCGTGCAGCAACTGGGCACCAAGGTCACGAAATCGAGCAGCAGCTTCCTGCTGATCCTCGCCTTTGTGTCGAAGGACGGCAGCATGGGCCGCTATGACCTCGCCAACTACGTGGCGTCGAAGGTGCTGGACCCGGTCAGCCGGATCGACGGCGTCGGTACGGTGACGCTGTTCGGCACGCAGTACGCGATGCGCATCTGGCTGGACGCGACCAAGCTGAACAACTACAGCCTGACGCCGATCGACGTCAAGAACGCGGTCGCGGCGCAGAACGTGCAGGTGGCCGGCGGCAGCCTGGGCGGCACGCCGTCGGTGCCGGGACAGATGCTGCAGGCCACCATCACGGAAGCCACGCTGCTGCAAACCCCTGCGCAGTTCGGCAATATCCTGCTGAAAGTCAATACCGACGGCTCGCAGGTGCGCCTGAAGGATGTGGCGCGGATCGATCTTGGCGGCGAGAACTACAACTTCGACACCAAGTACAACGGCCAGCCGACCGCGGCTTTCGGCATCCAGCTCGCCACCGGCGCCAACGCGCTCAGCACGGCAAAGGCGGTACGCGCCAAGATGGCCGAGCTGCTGCGGTACGCGCCGCAGGGCGTGGTGGTGGAGTATCCGTACGACATCACGCCGTTCATCACGCTGTCGATCGAGGAAGTGATCAAGACCCTGATCGAAGGCATCGTGCTGGTGTTCCTGGTCATGTACCTGTTCCTGCAGAACCTGCGCGCCACGCTGATCCCGACGATCGCGGTGCCGGTGGTGCTGCTGGGGACGTTCGCGGTGATGTCGGTGGTGGGGTTTTCGATCAACACGCTGTCGATGTTCGGCATGGTACTGGCCATCGGCCTGCTGGTGGACGATGCGATCGTGGTGGTGGAGAACGTCGAGCGGGTCATGGCCGAGGAAGGCCTGTCGCCGCGCGACGCGACGCGCAAGGCCATGGAGCAGATCACCGGCGCGCTGGTCGGCGTGGCCCTGGTGCTGTCGGCGGTGTTCGTGCCGGTGGCGTTCTCCGGCGGCTCGGTGGGCGCGATCTACCGGCAGTTCTCGCTGACCATCGTCGCCGCCATGGTGCTGTCCGTGATGGTGGCGCTGATCCTGACGCCGGCGTTGTGCGCGACCATGCTCGAGCCGATCCCGAAGGGCCATCACGACGAAAAGACCGGCTTCTTCGGCTGGTTCAACCGTACGTTCGCGACGAGCCAGCAGAAATACCGTGGCGGCGTGGTGCACGTGATCCGGCGCTCCGGCCGCTGGCTGATCATCTACCTGGTGGTGATCCTGATCGTGGGCTTCCTGTTCGTGCGGCTGCCCAAGGCGTTCCTGCCGGAAGAAGACCAGGGCACGATGTTCGTGCTGGTGCAGGCGCCCGTGGGCTCCACGCAGGAGCGCACCGCCAAGGTGCTGCTGGATGTGCAGCAGTACCTGCTGAACAGCGAGAAAGACGCGGTCGAGGCGGTGCTGACGGTGAACGGCTTCAGCTTTGCCGGCCGGGGGCAGAACTCCGGCCTGGTGTTCGTGCGGCTGAAGGACTTCAAGCAGCGCGAGTCCGCGGACCTTAAAGCCCCCGCCCTGGTCAAGCGGATCTTCGGACATTTCGCCGGGTACAAGGACGCCAACGTGTTCCCGTTGAATCCGCCGTCGATCCCGGAACTCGGCACGGCCGCGGGTTTCGACTTCGAGTTGCAGGATCGCGCCGGCCTGGGCCACGAGAAGCTGATGCAGGCGCGCAATATGCTGCTCGGCATGGCGGCGCAGGATCCGATGCTCGCGCAGGTCCGCCCGAACGGCCTGAACGACACACCGCAGTTCAAGGTCAACATCGACCGCGAAAAAGCCAATGCACTCGGTGTCAGCGCCGCGGACATCGACCAGACTTTCTCCGCGGCATGGGCTTCGCTGTACATCAACAACTTCCTCGACACCGACAACCGGATCAAGAAGGTCTACGTGCAGGGAGAGCCGAGATTCCGCATGAATCCCGAGGACCTGAACGCCTGGTACGTGCGCAACGCCTCCGGCGGCATGGTGCCGTTCGCGGCATTCGGTTCAGGGGCCTGGATCTATGGATCTCCCAAGCTGGAACGCTTCAACGGCATTCCGGCGACCGAGATCCAGGGCGCGGCCGCCTCCGGCAAATCCACCGGCCAGGCGATGAACGCCATGGAAGCCATCGCCGCCAAACTGCCGCCCGGCATCGGCTACGAATGGACGGGCCTGTCGTACCAGGAGCGCCAGTCCGGTTCGCAGGCGCCGATCCTCTATGGCATTTCGATCCTGTTCGTGTTCCTGTGCCTGGCCGCGCTGTATGAAAGCTGGTCGATCCCGTTCTCCGTGATCATGGTCGTGCCGCTCGGCGTCCTGGGCGCGCTGCTGGCGGCCACCCTGCGCGGGCTGGAGAACGACGTGTTCTTCCAGGTCGGCCTGCTGACCACGGTGGGCCTGTCGGCCAAGAACGCCATCCTGATCGTGGAATTCGCCCGCGACCTGCGCGACCAGGGCATGAGCACCATCAATGCAGCGGTGGAGGCCTCCCGCCTGCGCCTGCGCCCGATCCTGATGACATCGCTCGCCTTCATCCTTGGCGTGATGCCGCTTGCGCTCAGCAACGGCGCGGGCTCGGGCAGCCAGCATGCGATCGGCACCGGCGTGATCGGCGGGATGCTGACGGCGACCTTCCTGGCCATCTTCATGATCCCGATGTTCTTCGTCGTGATCGGCAAGTTCAGCAAGACCAAGGCAGCGCCGGGGACGCCTCCCCCGCCATCGCCGCCTTCCGGCCAGCCTGGCCAGCCGGACCAGCCGGACAGCAACGGCGACGCCGGCATGCACAGGGAAGGACACTGAGATGCCCAGACTCGCATCGATCACGACCGCCGTGGCCATCCTGGCCGCCGGCTGCACGCTCCAGCCACGCTACGAGCGCCCGGCCGCCCCTGTTGCGCCGGCCTTCCCCGCCGGCGGCGCCTACGGCCAGCAGCCCGCCGCGAGCGGCGCGGAGAGCGCCACGGCGGCCACGCCGGCGGCCGATATCGGCTGGCGGGATTTCTTTGCCGATGCGCGTCTTCAGCGCCTGCTCGAGCTGGCGCTGAAGAACAACCGCGACCTGCGCGTGTCGGTACTGAACATAGAAGCGGCGCGGGCGCAGTACCAGATCACGCGCGCTGCGTTGTTCCCCTCGGTCAACGCGGTGGCCTCGGGAACCCGGGCGCGCACGCCGGCGAACCTGACGGCCTCGGGCCGGACCATTGCGGCCGAATATTCGGTCGGCCTCAACGCGTCATGGGAAATCGACTTCTTCGGCCGCATCCGCAGCCTGTCGGACCAGGCGCTCGCGCAGTACCTGTCGCTGGCGGAAAGCCGCAAGGCGGCGGAGCTTGCCCTGTTGTCTTCGGTGGCGAACCAGTATCTCGCCATGCTCGCCTTCGACGATGCGCTCGCCGTCACGCGCGCCACGCTGGTGACGGCCGAGGAGTCGTTGCGCATCACCAGCCTGAAGTTCGATGTCGGGACCGGCTCGGAGCTTGACCTGCGGCAGTCCGAAGGCGTCGTCGAGCAGGCGCGCGCCAACCTGGAAACGGAAGCGCGGCTGCGCGCGCAGGCAGAGAACGGGCTGGTGCTGCTGGTGGGAGAGCCATTGCCGGAGGACCTGCCGCCGGGCCTGCCGCTCAACAGCCAGGCCCTGCTCGCCGATATCCCGGCGGGCCTGCCGTCCGATCTGCTGACGCGGCGCCCCGACATTGCCGCCGCGGAGCAATTGCTGCTGGCCGCCAACGCGAACATCGGCGCGGCGCGCGCGGCTTTTTTCCCGCGCGTGACGCTCACGGGCAATGCGGGCACGCTCTCGCCAACGCTCGGCGGCTTGTTCAAGCCCGGTTCCGGCGCGTGGTCGTTCGCGCCGCAGATTACCCTGCCGATCTTCCAGGGCGGCCAGAACGTGGCGGCCCTGGACCTGGCGCAGGTACAGAAACGCATCGAGATCGCCAGCTACGAGAAAGCCATCCAGACCGCCTTTCGCGAGGTGTCCGATGGCCTGGCCGCGCGCGGCACCTTCGACAACCAGATCAAGTCACTGGAACGCTTCACCGGCTCGCAGGAGCGCCGGCTGGTGCTGTCGGACCTGCGCTATCGCAACGGGGTGGACAGCTACCTGAGCGTGCTGACCGCGCAAAACGACCTCTACAGCGCGCAGTTGCTGCTGATCAACGCGCGGCTGCAGCGGTTGACGAACCTGGTCGATCTCTACCAGTTCCTCGGCGGCGGCTGGATTGAACGTGCGGGCGACACGCCGCGCCCGGCCGACGCGCCGGCCGACTACAGCATGACCACACCGGCCCCGGCGCCAGGCTCGGCTTCCCCTTAGCCCCCCGCCCGCGCCTGCTACCCCAGCCGCTGGAACCTGGCGCGCGACTTCGGGCTGACGGGAGCTACGCCTGGCACGAATGCTTGGGACGCAGCGCCCGGCCGACGCACGCGCCGAGGCGCTGACGGATGAGCAGATCATCGCCCTTGCTGACCGTGGCGAATATCTCACCCCATCTCCGGGCAAGTACCCGGAATTGGTGCACGGTACGCAGTATCACTGCGCCGTGCCGGGGCTGCTGCAACTCGCCCGCGCCCAATCAGCAGCGTCCCTTCTTCGCTTGCCCAGGCGGGCAGAAAGACTCGTTCCCGTACTGGTCAACTCGACAATTCCCCTTTTTGGCTTGCCCCGGAGGGCAGCCGTTGCCTTGGCCACCGCCGTAGCCATCGTCGTAAGGCATCACGGCGCAGCCGCTAAGCAAAGCGCCACAGGCGATCAGCAACACAAGAATGGATTTCATGGCTCGTTTTTCTGGGGGACTATCGCGGATAGTATATCGGTCACAACCCCGCTCACTTGTAAGAAGCAGTGAACACGGCATGCGAGGCATATCAATCATCCGCAGCCATATTCCGAGCCCACGGCCTTTAATCGTCATCATCACTAGCGTCCGCCTGCTCCAGGGCGTCGCCGAATCCGCCTATATCACAGCGATCCAGCCCGAACGCACCTTCGTAGGGAGACGCGACGCAGAGCCTGAGAAATGCGCCGCAGGCTACGGCAATGGCGAGAACGGTGGTCATTGGTCGGCAATTAGATGCAGGCGCTGGGGGCAAACAGGCTACCAGCCCCAACGGACACCCATTACCGAGAATAGTCAGGAAAAAACCGAGGTGTTCGCATGATGATCCGCCGCGAATACACCACCTTCGGCATGTGCTCCGGCCTGGGCGGCGGCGCCAAGGGCTTCACGAAAGCCGCCTCCCGCGTCGGCAACATGGTCGCGACCTGGCGTTGCCTGGGCGGCATCGACGTCGACCTGGCTGCCGCGCGCGACTTCGAGAAGCTGGTCGGCGTGCCCTGCACCGTCATGGACCTGTTCACCCGCGCGATGTACGTGCCGCGGCTGGCCACGCGCGGCCGGCACCTGGCACCGCCCTTTCACAACGCTGGAACTGGCCGCGCTGCAGTCGCTGATCGAGCCAGAGGAATATCTGGAGCTGGACGATCTGCGCGATCAGGCCAGGCGCGAGCGCATTGGCAACGCTGTGCCGCCGGACGCCGCCCGCGCGATCGCCGAGGTGATGGGCACCACGCTGCTGCTGGCTGAGGCTAGCGAGACGTTCATGCTGTCGGCCACGCCAGTGTGGATTCGGCAGGTGGCCGTAGCCTTGTCGGTGGCTCAACCTGTGGAGGCGGTATGAATCTCCTCCTATTGCCCATTGGGTATGCCGGCTTCTCCCAGAATCCACTCTCGCTCTATCGGAAGGTATTCGTGCGATTTGACGGCATTGAGAGCGTCGCGCGCTTCCTCCTCCAGCCTGGCAACCGGAGAAGCCCTGTCCAGGACTTATTGGGCAAGTGCTCGGAGGCGCCATGGGTCGCCGCTGGACGGGCCAGGCGGTATGGCGATGCCCTGACGCATTTTCATCTGCGTATTGAGCTTCCCAAGGGCGGGCCCGTAGCAGATATCCTGCTCCAGGAGCTGGAGCCCTTGGATACGACCAGTCCCACCGATCGCTGGCGACATCTATTGCCCGGATAGCGATATCCCGGCCTCTGCACATGAAGTACATGTGTGCCTCCCCGGATTTCGGAGGACCGTAGCACGCAGTGCGGTTGACCGGGATAGCGATACAGTGCGCGAATCAGTGAGAGTCTGGGTTCGCCCGGCCTTCGTCTATCAGCTTCTCGGCATAGTCGCGCGCATGCTGCCACGCCTCGCCTTCGGAAAAGTACTGCCCAGGCACGGGTTCGTGCTCGAAGATCTTGATCGAACGGCCGTCCACCGCCTTTGCACAGATCGTCACTTCGCCATGCCAGGGCCCACCGGTTGGGGACGTTGCGGAAGCCTCATACCAGTGATCCTTGTAGTACGTGAAGCCTTGGAGATCCATAGCTTTCTCCAGTTGTTCAAGAGAATCGTAGCACGGCCCAAGGACCCACAATCAGCTTCATTTCCGCCGTTGCCCTGCCCTCGGTCAGGATCCGCATTGGCCTCAAGCAGACGCCAGTTGGGCACTCGCAATGCCGGAGCAAGAGCATGAAACATCTCATCACCCAGAGTCTCGACGGCGAGCCCGGCGCAATCCTCTCCGACTGCGAGCAGTACCGGTACCGGCTGTGGCGTGAGTGGGACCGCTGCCAGCCGGCCCTCGGCTTCATCATGCTCAACCCATCGACCGCCAACCACCAGGTCAGCGACCCTGATATCCACCGAGATGCTGCGGGACACGTACAATTGCGCCGACGAAAAGCTGGATATTTGAAATGAAACGACCTCCAATCATCGGGGCACTCGGCGTAGCTCTGCTCGCTGTGACGTCTACGGCTCAAGCGCATGTGAACGTCGACATTGGCATCGGCGTCCCCGGTGTAATCTATGCGGAACCTGCGCCGGTCTATGTGGCTCCGCCTGTATATGTTGCACCGCAGCGGGTGTATGTCCCTCGACCGGTTGTCGTAGCGCCAGCACCCGTGTATGCCCCTTACTGGCGGGGACGCGATGACGACGACCAAGGCGAGCGGAGGTGGCGCGGGCATGGTCACGGTGAGCATGGCCACGGGGAGCACGGCCGACACAGGCACGACGACTAGTAGTGGACAATCGCAGGCACGGCATCAGGCAGTCATCGGGTTAGTCTGACCTGCCGGGCCGGGTCATGCTCAGGTGAGAGCTGAGACCTCAAGCTTGCGGTTACCGCGCCGGCGTACTTGCTGCAGCCGCGACTTGCTCGACCACCAATGCAGAATTCTGCTGGGTTGATTCGTCCGTCGCAGGCACAGCTGCGCGCGCCTCTAGACCGCACACCAAATCCTATCCTGGTTGCCAACGGGCATAAGACTCCGGAACGATTCCTCGATTTGCCCCACCATCGACGGCGTGGCAATTTCCTGCAGTACCCCAAGGAATTCTCCGAACGCCGCCTCGACGGAAGCTGGGTCCGTTGCTTCGATGAGCCGCCTCCTGACGGGGTGGTCCGTTGTACCGAACGCTCGGACCATTGCGTCCATCAGATACATCCTGGCGATGGCAAGTGAGCGCCTTTGGAGGACCGCTTTGGACTTTGCGGATACAGGCGGCACTTCCGAAAACGACTGAACAGCGGGCTCGCCATCGGCTTCGCTGACTGTTTGGATGAAGCCCACATGCAGCAATTGGAACACTGCACTCGCATCTAGTCCGAGTTCCCCGGCACACGCGAGAATTTCCTTCGAGCTGGTCCGGCCGTCTACCATAATGAGGAGCGCGCGGCGGCGACCATCGAGTGCCCCCGACCGTCTCGCCACTTCCTGCCGACCTCTATCTGTTTTCTCTAACAGCCCAAAAAGACTTTCCATCACTGCGCCCTCCCTGCAGGTGGCCGCAAACCTAAGCCCTCCAAGTGACATGCGTGTGACAACTTGACGCACATACGCCGCACCCAAACGAAAGCCTTGGGGACCGCCATCATTTGTCCAACGAAGACGCAGCAGTAGCGCTCGTGTCGCCGACACGGCTATCTCACGCGCATTGATACAGACACCCAAATTTCCATCGGCTGCATCCTGCATGCGAGCCTTCCCCGGCGGGGGCCCTGGACTGTCGTGCGTTGCCGTGCAAAGCGATACATTCCCGGCATTTTCTCCCTGCGGATAGATTTGGATACAAAGCCGCAGGACATAGACGTCAACACACCTGCCGCCCAGTCCGTTTCTCTTGATAACTGCTTTGCCATTTAGCGACTCCCCTTTCGGGGCTTTTCGGGGCGGGGAGCGGTATTCACAGAGGATTGTCACCATGAGAAAGTTATTGTCGCTGGCCATCCTGGCGGGCGTCTCAGCCGTTGCATCTGCTAGCGCACTAGCTCATGTGAGCGTTGGTGTCGGCGTCGGTATCCCGGTACCCTTCGCCGCTGCGCCCGTCTATGCCCCCGGACCCTACTATGACCCGCCCCCGGTCGTGGTCGAACAGCAGCCTGTCGTTGTTGCCCCTGGCTACTACGACGACTGGCGGGAGCGTGCCTGGCGGGAACGCCAATGGCGTGAGCAACGCTGGAGAGAGCACGAGTGGAGGGAGCATCACCGCGAGTGGCATCGCTGGCACGACGATGAGGACTGACTTCAGGTTACATCGGCGCGGGGCCACATAGCATTACCGGGTCTGACAGCGTCCGTCTGCGGCAGTGATGATCGAAGGCCGGTATTGTGCTGCGGGCGGTGGTACGCAGCCCGTCGGGGTTCTTGGGGCAGAAGTTCGAGGTGCACTACCTCCACCGTCCCCGCTCCACGTCCCCACTGCTATCCGCGACCGCAGCCAGGACCGCCCGCCGTTCTGCGCCACGGTTCGCGCGGCGCATCAGTGGACGCGAATGACCTTGGCCACGCTCGGCACGCCCGCCGCATTCATGGCGAACAGATAGTAGTAGCCGGGCACGGCGACGCCGGGGTCGGACGGGATCTTGACCAGATTCTCTCCGGCCGTCCCGACCGTGAAGGTGACTGGCACCCGGCGTTGCTCGTTGTTCACGGAATGCGTGACCGACGACATGCGGACCAGCGCAAACTTAGACACCGGGGTATTCGTGGACACCGAGATCGTCGTGCCAAGCAGGGCATCCGCCGGCGCCGACGAAATCGTCGGGCGGGTCGCAGCCGATCCATCCGCATTGAGCAGATAGGGCGGAGTCAGGATCTCCACATTGGGATGATTGGTCGTGCAACCCCCGCAAAGACCACCGCCGCCGCTCAGCACCCGCCCGTCGCGCAGCAGCAGCGCCACGCTGTGGTAGGTCCGCGGGGTAGCCATCGCTGCCAGCTTCTGGAACTTCTCGGTGGCCGGATCCCAGAGTTCCGGGGTGAGCACCGCCCCATCATCGGAGAACGGTACCGGCACGGTCTGGCCACCAATCACGACAACCTGGCCATTCGGCAAGACCACGCTGTTGTTGAAGGCGCGGGCATAGGCCATGGAAGTGAGCTTGCGCACCACGGGTGTACCGGACCTGATATCGATTATGTGTGCATTCGCCGTCGACGTCTGATTCTCATAGTCCGGCGCGCCGCCCACCGTGAGGATCCTACCGATGTCGTACATCACGGCATTGCCATTCATGGCATCGCCGTCGGCCGCCCGCGTGCCGGCCGGGGTCACGCTGCCGTCACCGGTGGTGTCGATCCAGTTCATCTGCTTGCTCGGCCCCGCATGGAACACGCGGCCATTGGCTGAGGCGAACAGCCACGCGTGGTTATCCGAACGGTACAGGCCCGCCGAGTCGCCAGTCAGGATGTAGTCGTCCCATATGGCGCTATTCAGGCGCCACGGGTTATTCGGCATCCAGGTTTCGCCGTCCTTGTCGCCGATGGCGCCGCTCCAGGAACCGCCCACGGTGAAGACGCCACCATTGTTCAAGGTGACGCTGCCCTGATACCCGCGGCCGCGGTTCATCTCCGGTGCCACGGACCACGTAGCCGTGGCCGGATCGTAGATGCTGGTCTTGGTACTGCTGGATCCGCCGTTGACGAAGATGCGTCCATCGGGGAGATTCGCGATCCCCGGGCAGAACATGTCATGCGCAGTGTTGGTGACCAGTTTCTCGGTAGACGTCATGGCGACCGGGTCAAACAGCGCGGTGTACGTTTGTCCGTTGTCGCCGCCGAAGGTGAAGCGATCGTAGGCCGACCACACCAACACCTTGCCGGAAGGCAGGGCCGCCGCCGCTACCGGTACGAGCGACAGGGCCTTGGGCGCCGTCCATTTCGATGGCAGCGTGGCCACGTTCAGACCGCTGATCACCCAGGTCTGGCCGACGCTGCCGTCGCAAGTATACTGCGCCACAGCCTGGCCTTCCTGCGGCTTGGCTCCACCCGTGGCGCCAAGGCACTTGCCGCTGTGCACGGCCACCACCGCAAAGCCATTGTTCTGCTGCTTCACCGTGAACCGCTCGTTGTCGGCGGCTGGCACCTGGCAGGGCCATTGAATCGCCGGCGCACCTTCGCCAGGGTCGGCATAAGCAATGTCCATGCAATCGCCGCTGTGCCCCACCGTGATCTTGTAGCGGGTACCGTCAGGGCTGAACGTCCATTGCTGGTTGGGGTCGCCGCTACACGTCCAGACGATGACCGGCGCGCCATCGTCCAGCGAGGCGCCCGAGACATCGGCGCACAAGGTCGTACCGCTTAGGTTCATCTTGCTGGTGGTCTGCGCCGCAGCCGGAGCGGATAGCGTCCAGGCCAGAAAGACAAGGCAGGCACCGATCCATCTGAGCAGTGCCCTCGTGAATCCGCTGGATTGCTGTGAGGTAGGAGTCATGGCGAAGTTTGCTGGGGGATGGGGGCTGTTACCTACTGTTCTTGATTAGGCCGTCGCGGGATCCGTCAAGCCTGAGCCAGACGTTCCATATGCGCACGAATTCGTCCGCTTGCGGTAGTGCAGGCCCGCGCCAGCAGGTTTGCAATGCCGTAACGCCGCCCTGCAGCATGTCCTGCAGACGCAACTGCCGGCCGGCCTGATCGACCACCGAGCCATCGAGCGTGGCCAGCGATGCATCGACGGGTCCGGCGCTGACCCGCGCATACACGTCGCGCGATGCAACGCGCCAGGGTGCTTGCGGAAATGCCGCGCAGCCATGCACGGGGGGGGCCAGGTCGTCATGCCAGTATGTCTCCGAGCTTCTTGTCTCGCATTCCTTCCGTCGCTTGACTTACGCCCTATGGTTGCAAGTTTGAGAGCATGCCTTCGGTGCGACAGCGAACAAAGCAGGGCACGATCACAACGTCGACGTGGTGCGCCCGCGCTTTGGGCACCACTGACCGATTCTTTGCAAGGCGCCGACGATCGGCTTGGGCTTCTTAGCCTCCGAAGCCCGGGCATGGGCCCGGCGCTCGCAAAGAAACGGTTCTGCTCAACAAAGGGAACTGCTGCACCGCGATGACCGACACGTCATTGGCGCGAGCCGGTGGCGTTACCGGACCCCACGGTGTGAGCCCGCTTATGGGGCCGGTCCGGGATCGTCGGCGAGAATGACTGAAGGCTTCCATGAACGATGCGCCATCGACTGCAGCCAGCGTTTGCTCACGACGGCGCCATCGGCCGGTACGTACCAAGTGAGGCTGCCGATATCACTCACGGCAGACGTCGGCGCCGCGGGACGTACACAATCGAAGAAACCCGTACGCGGCACCGTGCAATCGCAGGCAACGGCCTCACGGGAAAGGACAGCAGTACTTTGTCAAAGCAGCAGCGCGGGTGATTGCGCGCCATCCCCAATCGTATTTCCTCTGCGTTGGAGATGTAGAGTTGATCCCCCAACTTCGCCAGCAAGTCCATTCATTTGGCTTGTCTCAGCGATTCCTCTTTCGCAGTCAGTTAGACCGATGATCATTGGCGGATTCAGAGGTCACCTTCTGCAGAATTTATGATCGGCAACAGCTATACGCCTCGGTCCGGTAGGGAAACGCCACGCTCGGCTTGCCGGCCAGCGCCGGGCTGCCGTCGATCACGGCCTGCAGCCGCGCGCGCACCGCGTCCTGCTGCGCCGGCGGCAGCGAGGCAATGAAACTGACCGACATCACGCGGTCCACGACCACCTGCTGCGCGGGACCGACATGCTCGTAGGGGAAGGCGGACAGGGACAGTCCGCCAAAGCCGGCCGCAGGGAACACCGCCTTCCAGTCGCCTTTGTGGAAGCGCGGCGCATCGCCCTCGAACGGCGTCATGATGGCGGTGAGCCTCGCCACCCAGTCGACCGATTCGTCGCGTACGTTCCAGACCAGGCCGAGCTTGCCGCCCGGGCGCAGCACGCGGCCGATCTCGGCCATGGCGGCGCTGTTGGCGAACCAGTGGAAGGCTTGCGCGCAGACCACCGCGTCGACGCTGGCGCCGGGCAGCGGGATGGCCTCGGCGGTGCCCTCGAGCGCCTGCACCGAGGGCAGCGCGGCGCTGAGCCGGGCGCGCATGGCCGCAACCGGCTCGACCGCGATCACGGTGGCGCCGGTAGCCAGCAGCAGGCGGCTGAACTTGCCAGTGCCCGCGCCCAGGTCCAGCACGGTCTTGCCGGCCGGCAGGCCAAGCTCCTGTTCCAGCCAGGCGCCAAGCGCCGGTGGATAGTCGGGGCGGCCACGGGCGTAGGTATCGGCCTGACTGGAAAAACCCTGGGCGGCGGCGTGATGGATGTCGGTCATGGGTGCGCGATTCTCTGAGTGCGTGGGACGGGCACTCCGGAGCCGGCAAGCGTGCAGGCGCGGCTCGGGAAGTGGCGGCGGCGGGCGGCGCGCGGTCAGGACCGTGGGAGTCTTGCCGTCGCGGCGGCGGCAAGCCGACAAGCTACGCCTTCCGCGCACCGCCCGCAAGCACCGGTAAGCCCCGGCGGCGCGCCCCGGCCTGGGATGCTCAGAAAGAGGGAACCGGGTTCTGGCCCTGGCTCACCAGGTACCTGCCGTCCTGGAAGCGATAGCGCACCACCGCGTCCAGCGAGCGGCGCCGGGGCTTGGCCGCGCCGCCCGGCACCTTGACCTCCTCGCCCTGGAACGTCAGCGTGAGCTCCCCCGGCGCATCCGTGCCGAGCGCGAAGGCCGGCTTGCCCCCCACCTGGTAGCAGACCTGTTCGCCATCGTCCTGGCTGTCCGTGCCGCGTTCGGCGGGCGCGAGCGGCTTGCCAGCGAGCGCGTCCGCGCACGGTTCAAGCGCACCGCTGTTTTCCGCGCTCATGGCCACGCTGTCCAGCAAGGTCGATATCTGCCCCGGCGCCAGGCGATAGACAGAGGCCCAACTGCCGCAATAGCCCTGCCAGCAACTGCCCCAGGTCTGGGTCAGCGCGAAATCCGTGGCTGAGATCTTCGTGACGGATGACTGTCCCAGCGAGCCTTCCACGCCGGTGTAGTCATAGCCGTCGACGCGCCGGTCCAGTTGCCAGGCTTCACCGTTGCGCGTGAAAAAATACGCGCCCAGCCAGGCGCCCGCGGCGTGGCTGTCGTTGCGCGTGCCGCCTTCATCCACGGTCACGCCTTCGGTCAGCATCACGGCGTGGGTGTCATCCAGCCGGATTACCTGGATCGGCTTGACGTCGATGGTGTCCTCCACCAGCGGCGCCTCGCCCTTGCCCTTGTACTCCTGGTCCGGCAACCGGGCGCGCACCACGCGGCCCTTGTCGTCGTCGCGCCAGCCGGGAAAGGCGAGCCGGATCAGGGCCTCGCGCTTGAGGCTGTCGGCCTGCGCAACGGCCGCGGAGGCCGGCGGGGCCTCGGCGGACAAGGCGCCGGCCGCCGCGGGCGTGGTGTCTTGCCGGGAGCACGCGGGCAAGCCCAGGCAAAGTGCCAGGGCCGGAGCCAGCATCAGCCGGGCAAGGGTTGGGCATGCCGGAAAGACAGCGGAAAGGCGAAGATTCATGGTGACGGCGAACGCGAGGGCCGCGGCTGCACGGCCTGAAACAAGGGGAAAAAAGCTGGGACGACACCGGCATCGCGCTGAGCGCGGGATGCCGGGAACCGCACTATCCGCGAGCAGGCCCGTGCCGTCAAGCCGGTGCGGCATCGCCGTTGGCGGCCTGGCGTGGCCGCCGGCACCGCGCGGCCATCCGCGGGCCGGTCAGGTCGCCATGGCCGTCACGCCGGCGACCTGGGCGCGCGGGCCATGGCCGCTTCCAGCGCCGGCAGGTTGCCCTCGCCGAAACCGTGGTAGCCGTCGCGCTGGACGATCTCGAAGAAGAATTCGCCGGCCTCGCGCCGGGCGAAGGCTTGCAGGAAGCGCTCGTGCGTCCCGTCGTCGCGCTGCGCGCCATCCACCAGGATGCCGTAGCGCCGCAACGCGGCCAGATCCAGCCCGTGGCCGGGCACGCGCGCGTCCACGGTTTCGTAATAGGCCGGGGGCGGCTCGACGAAACACACGCCGTTGCGTTCCAGCGCGGCCGCGCTGGCCACCAGGTCATCGGTCGCCAGTGCAATATGCTGGATACCCTCGCCGTGATGGCCGGACAGGTAGTGCTCCATCTGGTCGTGCCGCTGCGTGCCCTTCTCGTAGATCGGGATGCGGATCAGGCCACAGGGCGAGAGCAGTACGCGTGAATCGCTGGCGACATGCCAGCCGGCGTTGACTTCGTGGATCTCGCGAAACCCGAGCACGTTGCGGTAGAAATCGAGCCACTCGTCCAGGTGGCCCGGATCGACCGCCTGCGTCAGATGGTCCACGCGGGTGAGGCCGGCTGCGGTGGACGCGGCGGCGTCCGAAGCCGCATGGGACAGCGAGCGGAAATCGACGTCGTAGATGGAGATGTCGCCCACGTCGCCGGGCCGGCCTTCCTTGCCGCGCCAGCGGTCGATGAAATAGATGATCGACTGGCCGATGCCCTGGATGGCGGGGATGTTCAGTTCCATGGGGCCCACCGTCCCGCCCTCGAACGGCCATGCGCCCGCATCGATCGCGCGCGCGAAGGCCGTTGCCGCATCGTTCACGCGAATGCCGACCGCACAGATCGACAGGCCGTATTCGGACGCGTAGCGGGTAGCGAAGGAATCCGGCTCCGCGTCGACGATGAAGTTCATCTCGCCTTGCCGGAACAGCTTCACGTTCTTGTGCCGGTGCTGGGCAATGGCATGGAAGCCGAACCGCTCGAAGGTACGCCCGAGCGCCACGGGGTCGGGAGACGCGAATTCGATGAACTCATAACCCATGATGCCCAGCGGATTCCCCCAAGGCTGGAAATCGTCGCCGCGCGGGGAAAAAGCGTCTGCCGACAGGCTCATGTCCGTGCTCCTTTGTGTAATCCGTGGTGGCTGCGGGTGTGGCGTCATTCATCATAGCAAGGGCCCCGGCTTCGCTCTAGCCCGGCCGCAAGACCCGCGCGCCGGACCGGGTGGGCACGGCGGCAGCCGAAGCGTATCCGCCGCCCCCGCCGACAACAATGGCAACAGCCCCGGCCCGCCACGCTAGTCGTGCGCGGGCGAACGATGAACGCACGAAACTAGCGTAAACCCTTGTCTCGCCATGCCTCTTTGCCTGGGTAGGTCGAGCGCTGGGGGCAAACCCGAATTTCGATCCATAAGCGCGCACCTTCGTCCAACTATCGCGCATTATGGCGATTGAATCTCTTGGAACAAGCCACTCGAACCCCTAAGCTTCGGCTATCCACATCGAACGCGGTCCACATCATGATCAACGGCAAAACCACCCTCATCGCCCATATCGGCTACCCCACCGAGTCCTTCAAGGCGCCGATGATCTACAACCCGTGGTTCGAGCAGCGCGGCATCAATGCCGTGGTGGTGCCCATGGGCCTGAAAGCCGAGGACTTCGCGAGCGGATTCCGCGCGCTGTTCCGGCTGACCAATATCCGCGGCGCGCTGATCACCATGCCGCACAAGGTCGCCACCCTGGAACTGGTGGACGCGCTCACTCCGACCGCGCGCATCGCCGGCGCCTGCAATGCCGTGCTGCTGCGCGAGGACGGCACCTTGCTGGGTGATCAGTTCGACGGCGCCGGATTCGTGCGAGGCATCCAGCGCAAGGGCTGCCGGCTGGAGGGCGCCAGCGTGCTGGTCTCGGGCTGCGGCGGCGTCGGTTCGGCCATAGCCGCGTCGCTGGCTGCCGCCGGTGTGGCGCGGCTGGGGCTGTTCGACGCGCGCGATGCGTCCGCGCAAGCGCTGGCGGCACGCCTGCAGTCGCACTATCCGGGCCTGCAGGTCAGCGTGGGCGCCAACGACCCCGCCGGCTACGAGGTGGTGGTCAACGCCACGCCGCTGGGCATGAACGAGACGGATCCCCTGCCCTTCGACATATCGCGCATCGATCCGCAGGCATGGGTTGGCGAAGTGGTGATGAAGACCGAATACACGCCCTTGCTGCGCGCCGCCATGGAGCGCGGCTGCAAGGTCCAGGTCGGCACCGACATGCTGTTCGAAATGATTCCGGCCTACCTGGAATTCTTCGGCTTCGGCACGGCAACGGCCGATGAGTTGCGCGCCGTTGCCAGGATCGCCTATTGAAAAGATTGAAAAGATTGAGCGGATTGAACGGATTGAACGGATTGAACGGATTGAACGGGCCGCTCGCCGTCCACGCAGCGGGCACGCTGCCGCAAAAGCACAGACGCCATGCCAGGGCAAGGGCGCAAGACAGAATGGAAATCCTCGGAGACACCCCCATGACTACGACACATAAGGACCTTGTCACGCCACTTCCCGCGCATGGCGGCACGATTGGCGACAAGATACGCTCGGCCTTCGCCGTCGGGCGGATGCGCTGGGGCATGCTGGCCCTGGTGTTCTTCGCCACCACGCTGAACTACATCGACCGCGCGGCGCTGGGTGTGATGCAGCCGGTGCTGGCCAAGGCCATGAACTGGACAGCCCAGGACTATGCCAATATCAACTTCTGGTTCCAGGTCGGCTATGCCGTGGGCTTCGGGGCGCAGGGGCGCTTTATCGACAAGGTCGGCGTGAAGCGCGCGTTCCTGATCGCGGTGCTGCTGTGGAGCGTCGCCGCCGGCGCGCACGGCCTGGCGGTGTCGGCCGTCGGCTTCATGGTTTGCCGCTTCTTCCTGGGCCTGACCGAAGCCGCCAACTATCCCGCCTGCGTCAAGACCACGCGGCTGTGGTTTCCGGCTGGCGAGCGTGCCGTGGCCACGGGCCTGTTCAATGCCGGCACCAACGTCGGCGCCATGGTCGCGCCGGTCATGCTGCCGCTGATCCTCGTGACCTGGGGCTGGCAGGCCGCCTTCTTCTGCATCGGCGCGCTCGGCCTTATCTGGGTGGTGTTCTGGGTGCGCAACTACTACGATCCCGAGCAGCACCCGCGCGTCAGCCAGGGCGAGTTGCGCTACGTACAGCAAGGCGTGGAACCCGCGCCGCAGAAGGCACCGTACTCGCGCATCCTGCGCATGCGCGGCACCTGGGCCTTCGCGCTGGCCTATACCATCACGGCCCCCGTATTCTGGTTCTATCTCTACTGGCTGCCGCCGTTCCTCAACCAGCAGTACAGCCTCGGCATCAACGTGACGCAGATGGGCATTCCGCTGATCGTCATCTACCTTGCCGCCGATATCGGCAGCGTTGGCGGCGGCGCGCTGTCGTCGCTGCTGATCGGCCGGGGCATGGCGCCGGTGAAGGCACGGCTGCTGTCGATGCTGCTCTTCGCCGCCTGCATCACCATGATCGTGTTCGCCGCCGGCGCCAGCAGCCTGTGGATGGCGGTGGCCGCGATCTCGATCGCCATCGGCGCGCACCAGGCCTGGACCGCGAACATCTGGAGCATGGTGATGGACTACACCCCCAAGGAAGTCATCAGCTCCGTGTTCGGCTTCGGCGGCATGATGGGCGCCGTCGGCGGCATGTTCATGACCCAGCTGGTCGGCTACGTGCTGACCAAGACGCACAACAACTACTCGGTGCTGTTCACCATGATCCCCTGCGCGTACTTCCTCGCGCTGGCCTGGATGTATTTCATGGCGCCGCGCGCGGTCCCTGGCGCGGCCGCGGACCAGTCCCCCGCTCGCTGAAGCGCATCACGATGCGAGGCGCGGCCCGGCGGTTCTCCGCC